>NZ_QORZ01000013.1:0-14732 GCF_008368785.1 Bacillus sp. AY3-1
CATCGCGTTTCAGCGACTTTTATAATTTAACATTTCGCGTTAAATCTGTCAACAACTTTTTTCTTTCGTTCCTGACGACGCTTATTAATTTACCATATTAATCATTTGTTCGTCAACACTTTTTAAAAAAATGCCAAAATAATTTTATCTTGGCATGATATAAAGCTTAATAACCACTAATGCAGCAACACCAGGTAGGCCTAATATACTTGTGATTGTTGCGGTTCCCAAGTTAATTGGAATATGAAAATCAAAATATGTTCCTACAACATTTACGATAAAGAGTAATGCTATCCCTAAAGTAACATGAAAGAGCACTTTTCCTATAAAACGTAACGGCTTAGAAGAAACACCAAAAACAAGAAAGATAAAAACTAAAGTAAGAATACCGACAATAACAACTGTAGAATTCATTTTTTCCTCCTTATGAAAGTGATCTATACATATTTATTTGTATGGGACAAGGCGATAAAAAAGAACATTTACCCTACAACTCCAGTTGTTTTATCTTGTTAATCTTCATTCGAAAACACTTTCTTCATAAAAACCATTAATCTTTCTTTCCAAACGAAGTAACCACTAAATATTTAATAAATAAAATAAAAGGTTCTGCTTTTTCAGCAGAACCTTTTACCATTGTTCCATTTTTACAGGACGACGTTTTGCTTCTTTTAACAAGAAGAAATATTTCGCCTCTGCTATTTTCAAAGAACAAAGTACATCTTGAGATGGTTCCACACTTTGTTCAACCATTCTCTTCTGACGTAACCATTCATTCTTCACTTTTTCTAATAGTACAATTAGCTTATCATCATACTCTTTACGCAATTTACCCTTTTTTTGAAAGAACATTTTTGTTTCTCCTCTTATACTTCTCTACGACCTTCTAACGCTTTCGACAGTGTCACTTCATCTGCATATTCTAAATCTCCACCAACTGGCAGACCATGTGCAATACGAGTTACTTTAATACCTGTCGGCTTTAAGAGGCGGGATATATACATCGCTGTAGCTTCCCCTTCAATATTAGGGTTTGTTGCTAGTATCACTTCTTGTACCGTTTCATCATGCAGTCGCTTTAAAAGTTGCGGGATATTAATGTCTTCCGGTCCAATTCCCTCCATTGGAGAAATCGCACCACGTAACACATGATATACACCTTGATACTCTTTCATCTTTTCCATTGCGATTACATCTTTCGGTTCCTGCACAACACAAACAATCGACTGATCTCGATGCGAATCATTACAAATATAACAAGGATCGCGGTCAGTAATATGTCCGCATACAGAACAATACGCTAAATCTCGCTTCGCATTCACAAGTGCTTTTGCAAAACCTAACACATCATCTTCTTTCATATCTAATACGAAAAACGCCAAGCGAACCGCTGTTTTCGGTCCGATTCCTGGCAACTTCATAAAACTATCAATTAATTTCGATATCGGTTCTGGATAATGCATATATCAGTATCCTCCTAGAACATTCCACCTGGTAAGTTTAAGCCTTTTGTAAATTTACCCATTGTAGAGTTTGAAAGTTCATCAGCTTTTTTAAGTGCATCATTCGTTGCAGCTAACACTAAGTCTTGTAACATTTCGATATCTTCTGGATCTACAACTTCTTCTTTAACTTTCACTTCAAGAATTTGCTTATGACCATTTGCAATAACTGTGACCATACCGCCGCCAGCTGTACCTTCAACTGTTTTTTCGCCAAGTTCTTCTTGCGCTTTTGCCATATCTTTTTGCATCTTTTGCATTTGTTTCATCATATTATTCATATTTCCCATTCCGCCACGCATCATAATTAATTCCTCCTAATTATTATTACTCTTTTATTTCAATAAGTTCTTGTCCTACTAATTTTACTGCCTCTTCTATAAGAGGATCTTCTTTTTTCTCTGGGCTTTCTTCAGAATTCTCGCCTTCACGCTGTAAAAAATCTTCACGGATTTTACCCCATTCACTTTTTGGAATGGCAATCATATTTAATCTTTTACTTAACAGTTCAAATAAGGCTTGTTCCACTGTATCCATAGCTTCTCGGTTTTCGCTTGCCATTTTACAGTGAATCTCATATTGAAACGCTAAAACGTAAGTATCATCCGAAGCCGCTACCGGTTCGCTATTTTCTAATAAAACAGCAAACGCTACTTTGTTGTATGATTTGAGTCTTCCTAACAGCTCACCCCACACAGCTTTTAATTGTTCTAAATCCTGACGCTTTGCTTGCTTCAACACTTCATTTACGCGTCCAACAGGAATTTTCATACTCCCTGTACGCACTGGCTTTGGTGTTGCACGTGTCTCTCTGACTTCTTGCTGCACACCAGCCGGCACACCATTCTTTTTGACTTGTTCTAACTCTTTCTCCAATTGCTGCATCCTGTTCATAATTGCTTGTAAACGATCTGCACCGTTCGCTTGCATCATAAACTGTTGACACAGTTGTACCATAACAACTTCTAAGAAAATTCGCGGATGATTTGTCCACTTCATTTCCTGTTGTCCCTTACTAAGAGTATGAATGATTTCATAGATTACTTCCGGTTGCATTTCTTCACTTAACATCCGGAATTGCTCATCTACCATTACTCGTTCCAACATATGTTCCAGTTGTGGTGAGGTTTGATATAAAAGCATATCGCGATAATAGTAAATGAAATCCTCCATAAAACGAACTGGATCTTTCCCTTTACCCATCATCTCATCTATGATACGTAATGCTCTTGATACATCATTTTCACGTATACATTCTACTAAGTTACCTAAGTATTGCTGGGAAACAGAACCTGTCACAGCTAATACATCTTCTGTCGTAACTGTCTCATCACTATAAGATATTGCCTGATCAATAAGACTAAGCGCATCACGCATACCACCTTCAGCGGCACGCGCAACAATTTGTAACGCCTCATCTTCTACTTGCGTACCTTCATTCGTCACAACCGTCGATAATCTCTCAACGATATCATTTACTGATATTTTTCGAAATTCAAAACGCTGGCAACGTGAAATGATTGTAGGCGGAATCTTATGTGGTTCTGTTGTCGCCAAAATAAAGATGACGTGTCCCGGCGGCTCTTCTAACGTTTTTAAAAGCGCATTGAAGGCACCCATAGAAAGCATGTGGACTTCATCAATAATGTATACTTTATATTCTACAGCACTTGGAGCATATTTTACTTTATCTCTAATATCTCGAATTTCATCTACACCGTTATTTGAAGCCGCATCAATTTCTAATACATCTGAAATAGATCCTTGTGTAATCCCCAAACAAGAAGGACATTCATTACAAGGTTCAGCTACCGGAGCATGTTCACAGTTGATTGCTTTTGCAAATACTTTTGCAATTGTCGTTTTTCCTGTTCCCCTCGGCCCAGAAAATAAATAAGCATGTGAAACTTTCTCTTGAAGAAGGGCATTTTGCAACGTTTTTGTCACGTGCTTTTGACCAACTACATCTTCAAATTTTTGCGGTCTCCATGTTCGGTATAACGCTTGGTATGACACGAAAATACGGCCTCCCTCAAAGGTTATTATCTTATTTATTATAACCCATTCTGTTTATAGATTCCAAAAGTTATTTTCTATACAAAAAACCCACCTTAGTATTAAGGTGAGTTTTGTATACATATATAACTGCCGTGCACCTTCTGTCGATTACGTACCATAAGCGTTACTCAAGCAGTTAGCTCGGTTCAGGCACTCCTGCGGCACACGAGAAGACCCGCTTATTGCTGCTTCCTTCCGGACCTGACAAGGTTCACGGGGTCCCGTTGCGCAGGACCCAAACGTCAACACCACTTACTTAAGGCAGACCTTACAGCAGCATAACCTCGAGAAGGGATTCGGCCTCGCTAGAGCGGATTGCGAGTATAGGGCACCGCTACCTCCCCGCTTAGCACGGCAAAGTTAAAACCAATATTCGGTTGCCTTTATTAAAAGGCATTATCAGTATAACTTGTTTTTTTACAAAATGCAAATACGTTAATTCTCGTTACTTTTCTCTAATTTTTTTTTCGCTTTTCTTTTTTTACGAAGCTCTCTAAAAAAGTTTGTTAACAAAGTACCGCATTCTTCTTCTAATACACCAGCAACTACCTCGCATTGATGATTAAAGCGTTCATCCGTTAAAAGATTCATCAAAGTCCCTGCACATCCACCTTTCGGATCACTTGCACCATATACAACTCGCTTCACTCGTGATAAAACAATTCCACCCGCACACATCGGACAAGGCTCTAATGTTACATATAACGTCGCATCTTCTAAACGCCATGTCCCTAATTTTTTGCACGCCTCATCAATAGCTAATAACTCAGCGTGAGCTATTGATCTTTGTTCAGTTTCCCTTAAATTATGAGCAACACTAATT
The DNA here is from genome assembly GCF_008368785.1 of Bacillus sp. AY3-1. Lineage (NCBI taxonomy): Bacteria > Bacillati > Bacillota > Bacilli > Caryophanales > Bacillaceae > Bacillus > Bacillus sp. AY3-1. The sequence goes on from NZ_QORZ01000013.1 coordinate 4,384, forward strand.
ACTTCACCATCTAACACTATAACTGCACCAATCGGTACTTCTTGTATTGCCTCTGCTTTTTTAGCCTCTTCTATCGCTAACTGCATAAAATAAATATCTTGATCGTGTTCCATACCATAGTCCTTTCCCTCAAATAAAATACACTTATTTCCATTTACTGCACATGGGATAACTTTTACAAATTCAATCCACCCTAATAAAAAAGAGAGGGGATTACATATGAAGAATACTGCCTTACTCATTATCGATATGATTAATGATTTTCAATTTTCACACGGGCCCACCCTAGCCAAAAAATGCGAAATTATAACAAACCCTATTTTACAATTAAAGAAAACAATGAAATCCTTTGGCTACCCCATAATTTATGTTAATGACCATTATCAACTTTGGAGATCTGATATTGACCAACTAATTACTCATTGTACAAATGAGTATAGTGAAAATATCATTCATAAGATTGCTCCAAATACTGATGATTACATTTTTATTAAACCACATTACTCTGCCTTTTATGAAACACCTTTAAATTCTTTATTAGGCTATTTAAAAATAGAAAATCTAATATTGACAGGAGTCGCCGGGAATATATGTATCCTCTTTACAGCTAACGATGCTCATATGAGAAATTATACACTGTATGTACCACAGGACTGTATTGCCTCTAATCATGATCAGGATAATCTGCATGCTTTAAAAATAATGGAAGCCACATTAAAAGCAAATATAGTACCGTCATCTCAAATAAAAATTAATTAATACATATATTTATTTTCTAACTTTTTATATCAAATTAACCCGCTCGCTTCCCTCCTGTGCTACAATAATTCTGTTTTGTGTTTTTAGTAGTCACGGTAAATCACTGATTGAAAGGAGGAAACAGCGTGACCGGAGTACCATTTATCACGGTTGAAGGACCAATTGGTGTTGGAAAAACCTCACTTGCGAAGGCAATTTCAACTCACATGCAACTCCACTTACTAAAAGAAATTGTTGATGAGAATCCTTTTTTAGGAAAATTCTATGAAGACATCGACGAATGGAGTTTTCAAACAGAGATGTTCTTTCTTTGTAATAGATACAAACAATTAGAAGATATTAACATAAAGTATTTGAATCAAAGGAAACCAGTAGTAGCGGATTATCATATATTTAAAAATTTAATTTTCGCATCCCGTACATTAAAGAATTCTCAATATGACAAGTACATGCAAATCTATCGTATCCTTACACAAGATATGCCTGTACCAAACGTTATCGTTTATTTAACAGCTAGCTTGGAAACATTACAAACACGAATTGCGATGCGCGGAAGAGAATTCGAAAAAAACATGGATCCAAATTACTTACTACAGCTCACAAAAGATTACGAAACAGCAATGGATACTTTTAAAAAGGATCATCCAGATATCCCAGTATTAAAATTTAACGGAGACGATATGGATTTTGTAAAAAATCCTGATGATTTAAACGTCATCCTATCCGCCCTTCAAAATACTCTCTTAAAGGAGTCGGAATAACAATGAATTTAAGGCAAAAATATGATATACCAAATGACGCAGTAATCACTATTGCTGGAACAGTAGGTGTCGGAAAATCAACTATGACAACTGCATTAGCTAACGCTCTAGGTTATCGCACATCATTTGAAAAGGTAGATTCAAACCCGTATTTGGACAAGTTCTATGCTGATTTCACACGCTGGAGCTTCCACTTGCAAGTGTACTTTTTAGCAGAACGATTTAAAGAACAAAAAAGAATTTTTGAATACGGTGGCGGTTTTGTTCAAGATCGCTCTATCTATGAAGACACTGGAATTTTTGCAAAGATGCATCATGAAAAAGGTACAATGACGGAAACTGATTATGAAACATACAAAGGTTTATTTGACGCTATGGTCATGACTCCTTACTTCCCTCATCCTGATTTATTAATTTACTTAGAAGGTTCTTTCGATGATATTGTTGATCGTATCCAAGAACGTGGACGTCCGATGGAACAACAAACACCAATTGAGTATTGGAAAGAGATGCATGGCCGTTACGAAAACTGGATTAATAACTTTAATGCATGCCCTGTTTTACGATTAAACATTAATGAATACGATATTTTAAAAGATGGTGATTCAATTGAACCAATCATTAAAAAAATTGGCCATTTTTTAAAACAAACACGTAAACTTGTAAAATAAAAAACCCGTGCATACGCACGGGTTTTTCTATTAAATTACTTCTTTTTTGTCGGAGCAATAATTTCACTCTCAGGTTTTCCAGCGTTAATACGCTGACGAACAGTACTTGTACTAATATCGTATGTTTCAGCAATCTCTTTAACAGTCATTTCTTTCCCGTTAATCACTGCTGTTAATACTTTACCTGTACGTTTTGGAGCTGCTTCTTTCTTTACAGCTGCTTTTTCAACTTTTTTTGGCGCCTCTACTTTTGTCGCAGTTTGCTTTACATCACAAGTGCAACCACAAAGTTTACGGAATGTATCATCGCTTATAATGCGTGACACATTTGCACCACTGTTTAAAATTCTATTGTTCTTACAGACAGGACATTGTACATAATATAAAGTTTTTCCATCTAAAGGAAACGTTTGTATAATAAGATCCATGTTGACTCCTTTCATATCTATGAAGATAATCATCGGAATATGAGTGTGTAATAAGGACAAAATCGCCTTACACCATACTTTATGATTGGTTTTAAAATAAAAACTCGTTACGTGTTGGTAACGAGTTCTCCAATCTCCACTTATATGCGCTGTTGTCAATTATATCTGGAGGAGGTAGAGGGATTCGAACCCCCGCGCGACTCTCGCCGCCTGTCGGTTTTCAAGACCGATCCCTTCAGCCAGACTTGGGTATACCTCCATATTGACATCAAATATAATATCAAAAGAAAAACAGTTAGTCAACCCTACTAAAATAAATTATGAGGAAAGGAAAATTTTACTTTTCCTCTCCTACATTATAGTACTGACAACGCTCATAATTACCAATCACTCATACCGATGAATGTTTATAAATTTACTTAATAACTGTTTTTCCTCCCATATAAGGGCGAAGAACTTCTGGAATTATAATTGTACCATCTTCTTGTTGGTAGTTCTCTAAAATAGCTGCCACCGTACGTCCAATTGCAAGACCAGATCCATTTAATGTATGAACATGTTCTGGTTTTCCGTTTGGCTCACGACGGAAACGGATATTTGCACGTCTCGCTTGGAAAGCCTCAAAATTACTACAAGAAGAAATCTCACGATATGTGCCATAGCTTGGAATCCATACTTCGATATCGTATTTCTTCGCTGCTGTAAATCCTAAATCGCCTGTGCACATGCTCATAACGCGATATGGCAACTCTAATAATTGTAACACGCGTTCTGCATCATTTGTTAGTTTTTCTAACTCTTCATAAGAATCTTCTGGTTTTACGAACTTGACAAGCTCTACTTTATTGAACTGATGCTGACGAATTAAGCCACGTGTATCACGACCAGCTGAACCTGCTTCAGAACGGAAACAAGAGCTAAATGCAGCATATCGTATAGGCAATTGATCTTTATTTAAGATTTCATCACGATGCATGTTCGTTACAGGTACTTCAGCTGTTGGAATTAAGAAGTAATCTTCACTTTCAATACGGAATGCATCTTCTTCAAATTTCGGAAGTTGTCCTGTTCCTGTCATACTTGCACGGTTTACCATATACGGAGGTAATACTTCTTCGTATCCATGCTCGTCAGTATGAAGATCAAGCATAAAGCTAATTAAAGCACGCTCTAATCTCGCGCCAGCACCTTTATAGAATACGAAGCGGCTTCCTGTTACTTTCCCAGCACGCTCAAAATCTAAAATTCCTAAATCTGTAGCAAGATCCCAATGTGGTTTTGGTTCATAAGCAAATTCTTTCACTTCTCCCCAAGTACGTGCTACTACATTATCATCTTCTGTTTCACCAACTGGAGCAGATTCATGAGGAATATTCGGAATAGATAACATTAACCTTTCTAAATCTTCTTCAACTGTACGAAGTTCATTATCAAGATCTTTTACTTTTTCTCCAACTTCACGCATTTCTAGAATTAGAGCTTCTGCATCTTTCTTTTCGCGCTTCAATACAGAAATTTGTTGAGATACTTCGTTACGTTTACTTTTTAGTTCCTCTGTTTGAACAAGTAATTCTCTTCTTCTCGTATCCAGCTCTTCAAAGCGACCAAAATCAGTTAAATCTTCGCCTCTATGCTGTAACTTCGCTTTTACTTCTTCAAAATTTGTACGTAAAAATTTAATATCAAGCATTATATACTCCTCCTTTTATTTTATAAAACACAAAAAACTCCCGTCCCTATATAAAGGGACGGGAGTTAACCCGCGTTGCCACCCTAGTTGAAAGCATTACCGCCTTCCTCTCAAGTAGAAATAACGGCTCTTCACCGGGAATGTTTACTAATCATAAAGATATTCCACATTCCATTCCAGGATGGATTCACAAACTGTTTCTATCGATTTCCACCAACCATCGACTCTCTATAAGAAACGGCATTTGTTACTACTTCCTATCAACACGCTTATTTTATAAAATTGTTACCATCAATTTACTATAATCTTATACAAGTTGCAAGTTACTTATACAACTTTTTTCATTTTCGCTTCTTTTACCATTTCTACAAAGTATGCTGTGACACGATGATCATCCGTTAATTCCGGATGGAATGAAGCAGCTAAAAACTGATTTTGTTTTACTGCTACCATTCGGTCACCATGTGTAGAAAGTACTTCAACATCATCAGCTACATTTACAACATACGGAGCACGGATAAATACACCAATAAATTCTTCTCCTACACCTTTAATTGAAAGTGCGACTTCAAAGCTATCTTTTTGGCGTCCGAACGCATTTCGTTCTACTGTAATATCCATAGCACCAATATGTGCTTCTTCATAGCCAATAAGTGTTTTTGCAAGAAGAATCATACCTGCACATGTACCAAACATTGGTTTACCAGACTTCGCGAATGTACGAAGTGGTTCCATGAAAGCATACTTATCAATAAGACGGCGCATTGTTGTACTTTCACCGCCTGGTAAAATAAGACCATCAATCTCTTCAAGTTGCTCTACACGCTTTACAACAACAGCTTCTGCACCACTTGCTTCAACTGATTTTATATGCTCACGAACTGCACCTTGAAGACCTAGTACACCGATTTTCACCATTTTAAAGTTCTCCTTCAATTACCATCCACGCTCTTGCATGCGTTGTTCTGGTAATAACGTTGAAATTTCGATACCTTTCATTGCATTACCTAATCCTTTAGAAAGGCTCGCAATTAGTTCGTAATCCTCATAATGAGTCGTCGCTTCAACGATTGCGCGTGCAAATTTCTCTGGATTTTCTGATTTGAAGATACCAGATCCTACGAATACACCATCCGCACCAAGTTGCATCATTAACGCTGCATCTGCTGGTGTTGCTACACCACCTGCTGCGAAGTTTACAACTGGCAAACGACCAAGGCGTTTAATTTCAAGTAGTACTTCATAAGGAGCACCAGTGTTTTTTGCATATGTCATTAACTCATCTTCACGTAGACTTGCAACTTGACGGATTTCTGCATTGACTTGGCGCATATGACGCACTGCCTCTACAATGTTTCCTGTTCCTGGTTCACCTTTTGTACGAAGCATAGATGCACCTTCTGCAATACGACGCGCAGCTTCTCCGATATCACGGCAACCACATACAAACGGAACTGTGTAATCACGTTTATTTAAATGGTATACTTCATCAGCAGGAGTTAATACTTCACTCTCATCGATATAGTCTACCCCTAATGATTCTAATACACGTGCTTCTACAAGATGACCGATACGGCATTTTGCCATAACCGGAATTGAAACAGCGCCCATAACTTCTTCAACGATTGTTGGGTCTGCCATACGAGAAACGCCACCTGCTGCACGAATATCTGCTGGTACACGCTCTAGTGCCATAACAGCAACTGCGCCTGCCTCTTCTGCAATTTTTGCTTGTTCAGCGTTAATTACGTCCATAATAACGCCGCCTTTTTGCATTTCTGCCATTCCACGTTTTACACGTTCTGTCCCTGTTACATTTGTCATGTTACAAAAACCCCCCTAGGTGAATTGCTTTTCCCCGTTAAAGGCGAAAATTAAGAATACTCTTACATTCTACCACTAACTATCAGATGCTTGTCTACTACTTTTTCATAAAGTCGGTATGAAAAATAGGAATAAGAAAAAGCCCCTACAATGAGGAGCTTTTAAAACCAACCTTTTACTGTATCAACAGCACTATTCCATATACCACTAAAGAAAGAACCAATTCCGCGCATAGAGCGAGTAAACCAATTCGCTTCCTCCACTGCAGACGTTGTTACAAGATCTATTTGTAATGACTTACCAGATAAAAATCCAGGATCATTCGCATCTTTTGGTGTGATTACCATTTGGCCAAGTGCAGCTCCCTTTTTAATAGGTGCTTCTTGTCCCTTATTTGCTTCTTTTAATTCTGTTTTATAAACATCTTTACTTCCTTTTGGCACCGGAAGTGAAACAGCTTGTTTTGTTTGAACTGCTACATCTTTATCTTTAGCATTTTCTACTCGTACTGTTTCTTGTCCTTTTACTGAAGAATCTTTTTTATACATTTGCTTCATTTCAAAGTTAGCAAATCCATAATCATATAGCTTCTTTGTTTCATCAAAACGTGCTGTATGAGAACTTGTTTTAATAACTACAGAAATAAAACGCATTCCGTTTCTTTCAACCGTACCAGTGAAGCAATCCCCTGCTTCTGGAGTCGAGCCTGTTTTCAGGCCATCTACGCCATCATATTCTTTCACTAAGCCCTTTAACATCCAGTTCCAGTTCGACATTGCAAACTTCTCTTTTTCTGGACGGAATTCTTTTTTCGGGATTTTTGCTGTATCTAACACTTTTGGATAATCTTTAATTAAATGTTGTGCTAAAGTTGCAACATCCTTTGCAGACATTTTATTTTCTTCATCCGCTGTTGTTCCTTCAGGATGCATTCCCTTTAAATCCTTATTCGTTAAACCTGTAGAATTGACAAATTTATAATTTTTCAACCCTAGTTCTTTCGATTTATCATTCATCATTTTTACGAAGTCTACTTCTTTACCTGCAATTGCTTCTGCTAATGCAATTGTTGCACCATTTGCAGAAAAGATTGCCATTGCTTCATATAACTCTTTTACTGTATAAATTCCACCTTTTTCTAATGCAACATTTGATAAAGAAGCATCTTGTGAAACTTTATACGCATATTCAGAAACCTTAATTTTTTGATCCCACTTAAGTTTTCCTTTATCCACTGCTTCATGAACTAAATATTCACTCATCATCTTTGTCATACTAGCAATTGATAATAATTCATCTGCATTCTTTTGATATAAAATTTTCCCAGAATTCGCTTCAACTAAAATTGCTGCACCTGCTTCAATGTTTAAAGCAGCTCCTGTTTCTGCTGATGCATTGCTATATGGTAACAACATACTACAAGCTAGTGTAAGCATTGTTACTAAAGCAATGAATCTTTTGCAAAACATACCTTTCACTTTTGCTACCCCCAATATCTATGTACTCACATAACCGTTATTCTAACATAATCAAAAAAAAATAGACAGAGATATCAAATCTCCGTCTATTTGTATATAAGACATTACAATGAGTAGTTTGGAGCCTCTTTTGTAATTTGTACGTGATGAGGGTGGCTTTCACGTAAACCAGCACCTGACATACGAATGAATTGTGCATTCTCACGTAAGAATTCTAAATTCTGAGCTCCGCAATATCCCATACCGGCACGTAATCCACCAACTAATTGATGAACTGTATCGGCTAAAGGTCCTTTATATGGCACTCGACCTTCAATACCTTCTGGAACAAGTTTTTTATTTCCTTCTTGGAAGTAACGGTCTTTACTTCCTTTTTCCATCGCTCCGACAGAACCCATACCACGATATACTTTAAATTGACGACCTTGATAAATTTCAGTTTCTCCAGGGCTTTCAGCAACACCAGCAAACATACTACCTAGCATAACAACGTGTGCTCCTGCTGCTAAAGCTTTTACCATGTCACCAGAGTACTTAACACCACCATCAGCAATAACTGGAATACCATGTTTACGAGCTTCTGTTGCACAATCATAAACTGCTGTTAATTGTGGTACACCCACGCCAGCTACAACGCGTGTCGTACAAATAGAGCCTGGTCCAATACCAACTTTAACTACGTTTGCACCTGCTTCAATTAATGCTTTCGTTGCTTCAGCAGTAGCAACATTTCCAGCGATAATATTTAGTGATGGATATTTCGCACGAACTTCTTTCACTTTATCTATAACACCTTGAGAATGTCCATGAGCTGTATCAAGTACGATTGCATCTACGCTAGCTTTTACTAATGCGTCGATACGAAGCATAGCATCAGCCGTTACACCAACCGCTGCTCCAACTAATAAGCGTCCTTGCTTATCCTTCGCAGAATTTGGGAATTCAATTACTTTTTCAATATCTTTTATTGTAATAAGCCCTTGTAATACACCGTTGTTATCAACGAGAGGGAGTTTTTCAATTTTGTACTTTTGTAGGATCTTTTCAGCTTCTTCCAGCGTTGTACCAACTGGAGCTGTAATTAGCTTTTCTTTTGTCATTACGTCGGAAATTTTGATTGAGTAGTCTTGGATAAAACGCATATCACGGTTTGTAATAATACCAACTAATTTTCGCTCGTCTAAATTATTTACAACCGGTACACCTGAGATACGGTATTTTCCCATAAGATGCTCTGCATCATACACTTGATGTTCTGGAGTTAAAAAGAAAGGATCTGAAATAACGCCACTTTCAGAACGTTTTACTTTATCAACTTGCTCCGCTTGTTGTTCAATAGACATGTTTTTATGAATAATTCCTAAACCGCCTTGACGAGCCATTGCAATAGCCATATCAGCTTCTGTTACTGTATCCATTCCTGCACTAATTAACGGGATATTTAACTGTAAGCTTTCAGATAAAACTGTTTTAACACTTACTTCTCTTGGTAGTACATCTGACTTTGCTGGTACAAGTAATACGTCATCAAAAGTCAAACCTTCTTTAACAAATTTAGATTCCCACATAATTGTTCCCCCCATGATACCAGAAATTATTATTAGTAGCTTATCAATTGGTTAAAATACTGTCAAGGACGTATATATATGTTAGAATTTTTAGACAATAAAAGGAGCGTAATATATGCATCAAACACATTGTACTTGGCAGCAATTAAGTTTCTTCTTTTCATCTCAAAATGTACAACGTTATCTTGCCCGTTGCTATGAAAAATCCTCCATACAAGATGCTGAAAAAAAAAGTTTCGAAAATTGTTATCCCTTTATTTATTACTTAGAACACGGGAAAAACTATTATGAATTATATAAGGTAGCCCCCTTTTCGATTCAGCCAATGTTATTGTTTTATGGAATGAGCCAACTTTTTAAAGCCTGCTTACTAACTATTGATCCTAACTATCCAGAATCCACTACTGTTTTAGCTCATGGTGTTACGACTCGTAAACGAAAAAAACAGGGGTATCAATTTTTAGAAGATGAGGTGAAGGTGCAAAAAAATGGATTATTTACTCATATTGCAGAACAGCTGTTTCACATGAAACACTTAGAAGCAGAGAAATTTAACATGCTAGATCTAATGGGAAATATTCCCGAATTACAAAATTTATTTCGCTATAGTCAAAGAGGGGCCACTTTATATAAAATCGATTCAACAAATACAAATGAACTTTCCTTTTCGGTCAACATACTAGATCGACTCCATATGACTACAGAAAGATTTTCACGTTACATTGAATCAACTTGTAAGCATTTATCCATACAACATGTTCCTGGGAAAACGAGCGGATCGAATCTGCTTTTTACAGCTCCTATCCAGTCGTGGAACCCTATATATAGTACGCCTTTATACTACGAATATCTTGCTGATACTTATTACTTACCAATTCCAATTGACCCGAGAAATCCTAAACCAGTATTACCTGAACTTCTTGTTCATTATTTATTGCTCTACAATTTAAGTATGATTTCTAGATACGAAACAGATTGGTGGTATGATTTACTTGGGAGCTATGGCTCTGAAGATTATCCATTTATTTATCAATTTCTTACTATTTCTGCTCAAAAAATCCCTTACTATATTTCGTCTTTTTTACTAACAGAATCGAGCCTATTTCATGGGAAATAAAAAAAACACAAGTCAAAAGACTTGTGTTTTTAATTGCTTGGCGACGTCCTACT
>NZ_QORZ01000014.1:0-61686 GCF_008368785.1 Bacillus sp. AY3-1
ATCCTTTCTTTCTATTATATATTAACGATTATCAATTGTTTCTGGATATAGATCATGGTTCATCATGCGGTAGTCTGCCATTTGTTCATACTTCGTGCCTGGGCGACCGTAGTTGCAGTAAGGATCAATTGAAATCCCTCCACGTGGTGTGAATTTCCCCCATACCTCAATGTAACGCGGATCCATTAATTTAATTAAATCATTCATAATAACGTTCATGCAATCTTCGTGGAAATCACCATGATTGCGGAAACTAAATAAATATAGCTTTAAAGATTTACTCTCTACCATTCTTTGTTCTGGAATGTAGCTAATATAAATTGTTGCAAAATCTGGTTGTCCTGTTTTCGGACATAAGCTTGTAAATTCAGGACAATTGAATTTCACAAAATAATCACGGTTTGGATGATTATTATCAAATACCTCTAAAATTTCTGGGCTATATTCAAATAAATATTTTGTATTTTGATTTCCTAATAATGTTACATCTTTTAAATCTTCATCTAATCTTCCTGCCATTTTAAACATCCCTTCTCATTATACTCCGCGTTTATTTCCCCATACTAACGCATGAAGCTGCGGCAATACTTTTGCATTATTCATCTCTTTACAATTTACAGCTTTATCGATCAGCCACTCATACTTATCTAATAATTTTTTAATCAACATCGTATCATCCACCGTTTTTGTATCATCATTTCCTACTTGTAAGAAAAATGGCACATCTGGATAACGTTCGTGCATATTAACTGCATACTCAAAGTCATAATCGTCAAATACTACTACCTTTAAACTAATATCTTTTCCTGCTAGTTTCTGAATAACAGCATCTAACTTCTGAAAATCAGTATTCATTGCCGAACTTGGTGGTTTTGGAGAAATCGTTATCTCATCAATTTGAAGTAACCAATCTTGCCATTTACTCCCTTGCGTTTCGATTGCTGTTCGCATTCCATTCTCTTTTAATATAGAAAGAAGAAACTCAATATTTTTCAGCAATGCTGGATTTCCACCTGAAATCGTAACATGAGAAAAATTTTCGCCACCAATTTCTACAAGCTCGTTCCAAACGTCCTCTGCTGTCATCTGTCTAATTTGATCTTTAGCCGATCCATCCCACGTAAAAGCAGAATCACACCAAGCACAGCTATAATCACAACCAGCCGTACGAATAAACATCGTCTTTTGTCCTACAACCATTCCTTCACCTTGAATAGTCGGACCAAATATTTCTAAGACAGGGATTTTACTCATCAAGCATCCACTCCCGTCTTACTTCCGCATAACTAGTCGGCGTCTCAAATAGACGAACAAATTCAACGCGAGCTCCTTTATATTCGTTCGCACGATTATCTTTTAGTAATGCTTCTGCCATCTTTTCATAAATCCAAACGACCATGTTTTCAGCAGTCGTATTCATTGCTGGTAACGTTTCGTTTAAATAACGATGGTCTAAATAAATTTCTATTTCATTCTTCCAAATTTCTTTTATATCTCCAAAGTCAATCGCAAGACCTATTTCATTTACATATCCACTAATCCCAAATACAACTTTATATGTGTGACCATGTAAGTTTTTACATTTCCCCTCATAACAGTGTAAATGGTGTGCTGCATCAAATGTAAATTCCTTGCTGACCATTACTCTTTTATTATGATATTTGAGCTGTTTACGCTGAATATCCTTGTCCATTTTTTGCAAATTTTCTACGATGCGAAATCCAAAGAAATTATCCATTAGTTATTTGCTCCTTCGCGTTCTTGTAGGTACGTATCTAATCCTGCTTTACGAAGCTGACATGCTGGACATTCACCGCAACCATCACCAATGATTCCGTTATAACATGTTAATGTTTTTTCTCGAACAAACTCGAATGCTCCAAGTTCATCTGATAATTTCCATGTTTCCGCTTTATCAATCCACATAAGTGGTGTATGAATTACGAACGGATAATCCATGGATAAATTTAAAGTAACGTTTAACGATTTCACAAACACGTCACGGCAATCTGGATAACCACTAAAATCAGTTTCACATACACCCGTTACAATATGACGTGCTCCAACTTGTTTTGCTAATACAGCAGCAAATGATAGGAATAGTAAATTTCGTCCATCTACAAACGTCGATGGCAATTCACCTTCTTCATGTGTAATCTCCATATCCGTTCTCGTTAACGCATTTGGAGCAAGTTGATTTAATAGACTCATATCTAGCACCGTATGTTTAATTCCTAGCTCTTTCGCAATTTCCGCTGCACAATCAATTTCTAGTTTATGACGTTGATTGTAATTAAACGTTACAGCTTCTACTTCTGCAAACTGCTTTATTGCCCAAAATAAACATGTCGTACTATCTTGTCCTCCACTAAAAACAACAACTGCCTTTTCTTTTTTCATTTCACTCATTCTCCTTCTCTACTACGAATAAGAAGAAAGAACGTTCTTGAACTGTCACAATAAAAAAACAAAACAATACCTAAAGATATTGTTGTTTCCATAGTTTTTTATAGAGGGAGTTCGCGAACCTCTCCCGTGCAATGCACGGAATTCCTTCTTTCATTGACAAAGCTTATTGTAACATATTGTATACTACCAGAAAAAATTTCTGATTTTTCCGCTATTTTTCCATTTCATTTCTTTCATTTTATAGTATGATGAATTTAATGCGAGAAGAGAGGAGGCATACCACTGAAACCCTTTATTATTTATCTCTTTTTAAATATATTATTCATCCTTGTTACAATGCTCGTATACCATTTATTTTGGAATCAAAAAGGGAAACGTTCTCCTAAATTAAATTCAGCTATATTTATTGTATTATGTTGCCTCGTTACTATACTATGTATCACTTTCGCAGCAAAAACAAATTATGGATTTCAATTTGATATGCGTCATATCGTATTAATTGTCGGTACATTAACCGGAGGTCCTATTGCTGGTGGATCTATATTAGTTGTATTAAATATATACCGCTTCTTATTAGGAGGAATAGGTGTTTTCCCATCGCTTATCGGTTCTATCCTTCTATTTATTGTCCTATTATTTACATACAAATTTTTCAACCGAACTTCTAATCGTATAAAAATAGCACTTGCTATTATCTACAGTCTCACATACGGATTTAGTTGGATACCTTTCTTCCTTTCAAAAGTTACAAACAAGGCTGATTATATACCACATATTATTGTGTATGAGTTATGTACGATACTTGGTACGATCCTTATTTTATATTTACTACACATATTACAAACTCAAGTTCGTCTCCAAAATGAACTTATGAATGCTGAAAAATTTCATTTAATTGGTGAAATGGCAGCGTCTATCTCTCATGAAATTCGCAATCCATTAACTTCAACGAAAGGATTTTTGCAACTTTTACAATCAGATACATGTACTGAGCAGGAGCGAAAATTATATATCGACATAGCCATCAACGGAATCGAACAAGCAAACCACGTTCTTACAGATTATTTAACCTTTGCAAAACCAAGTATTGAAAAAGAACAAAGATTACAGTTAGAAGAAGAACTACTACATGCATTATCGTTAATTACACCGCTTGCTAATTTAGCAAATGTACGTACACATTATATAAAGCAAAGCACTTCTTTTTTTATCGCGGGAGAAAAACAAAAACTAAATCAATGCTTGTTAAATATTTTAAAAAACTGCATTGAGGCCATGCCAAAAGGCGGTGATCTTTATTTCACATTAGTTCCTGATCATAAGCATATTCAGTTGTATATAAAAGATACAGGAATCGGTATGGATACCGAACAAGTGAAACGTCTTGGCTCTCCTTTCTACTCAACGAAAGAAAAAGGAACTGGTCTTGGAATGATGGTCGTGTTCAGTGTTGTTCAAGCTATGAACGGAAAAATCGATATTATAAGCGAAAAAGGTACAGGTACAACCTTCTTATTAACTTTTCCACTCATACAAAAAAACGTGATGAAATAATCATCACGTTTTTTCTGTTCCTTCAACTAATTCAGCAAAGGCTTTCACTTTGCCATGTGGTTTTTGATTTTCTTTACGTGCTTTCCAAGCGCGCTCTTCTTCTTTCTTTTTCTTGGACATACTTTTCAACTCCTTCTTTTCTTTCTCCATGTAGTATTCCAAAATAAGAAAGAAAACTATGCACGTATCAAAAAAGAAGTGGTCTCCCACTTCTTCCTACTTATCGCTGTAAAATTGCATGTTTCGCCTCTTTTAACTGCGTAAGATGTCTTTGTTCATGCAATTCAAGAAATTGAACCCACTGATACAAATTCAACTCATTAAAAATAGGATGCTTTAATCCATTTTCAAATAGATCTTTTTCATCTATAACACTATGAAGCGCGTGTAATAGTTCTTGTCGTGAATGTTCTAGCAATTGAATTCCTTGCTGTTTTTTCATTAACGTTTCTGTTGGTTCCATTTGCTGAGGAGCTTCTCGTTTATGTGTGCGATCAAGCGTAAGTTGGAGGTCTTTAAATGGAGTCGTGTTTCTTTCATTTTTTTGTAAAGCATATACAAGGGCAGATGTAACTGATTGTTCAACTAAATGCAAGTGATGCAAAATTTGAATAATACTCCATTTATCACGGCGTGGCTTTACATTCACTTCTGTATCATTTAACATTTCAATTTCTGATAATAGCGTGCTTCGAGTAGACTGTAGTGAGTTCACCAAACTTTCTAAACTCACATCCATATTAGATTGAAGCATACTTCTTTCCCCCCCTTTTTGTTGGTGAAAAGAGGTGCTCCTTATTAGAAACACCTCTTTAGTATTCTGAATTTTCTTTTATTATCTCATCATTTTCTCGTTATGTCGATGTTAAACATGTGAAAAAAAGCGCATGTTTTTTACAATTTTGTGTCGTCAATCGCATGTAGCCACGCTTCAATTTCTGTAATGACACTTTTCACACAGCCTTCAGCAAATGGTGATGTTAAATTTGCAACTTCTACTAATTCCAAGAATGATTTACTTCCACCTTGTTGACACAGATTCACATAATCTTCCCATGCCTCTTGTCTATTATCTCTTGCACGTTTCCAAAATTGCAGTGCGCAAATTTGTGCTAATGTGTAGTCGATATAGTAGAATGGCGAGCTATAAATATGTCCTTGACGTTGCCAGAATCCACCGCGCTCTAAATAATCATTATCTTCATAATCACGATGCGGCAAATACTTTTTCTCTATATTACGCCATGCTGTCTTACGCTCTTCTGGTGATGCTTCTGGATTTTCATATACATAATGTTGATATTCATCAACAGATACACCATACGGTAAAAACAGAAGTGCTGAACTTAAGTGAGAGAAATAATATTTATCTGCATCTTGTTCAAAGAATGACTTCATCCATGGCCATGTAAAGAATTCCATACTCATAGAATGAATTTCACATGCTTCATACGTTGGCCAATTGTATTCTGGAATTTCAAACTTACGACTTTCATATACTTGGAAAGCATGACCAGCTTCATGTGTTAATACATCAATGTCGCCAGATGTTCCGTTGAAGTTTGAGAAAATAAATGGTGCTTTATAATTCTCAATATATGTACAATATCCGCCACCAGCTTTTCCTTTTTTCGCAACTAAATCTAATAAATCATTATCTAGCATGAAATTGAAAAATTCATCCGTTTCAGCCGATAACTCTTTATACATCGTTTTCCCATGATTAACAATCCAATCCGCATCTCCTTTTGGAGTTGGATTACCAGTAGCAAACTCAAAGTTTTCGTCGTAATATGCTAACTTCTCTACACCGATACGTGCTTGTTGTCGCTTTCTTAATTCCGTTGTAACGGGAACGATATAATCAAGTACTTGCTGACGATAATTCGCCACCATTTCCGCATTATAATCTGTACGGTACATTCTTGCATATCCAAGTTCAACAAAGTTTTTGAAACCTAAAGATTTGGCGATTTTCGTTCTCACTTTAACAAGCTCATCATAAATACGATCTAACTCTTCCTCATTCTCAGCTAAAAATCCGTAATATGCTTCACTTGCTACTTTACGTTCATTTCTTTCTTTCCCTTGCATAAATGGAATCAGTTGCGATAACGTTCTTTCTTCTCCTGCAAAGTCAATTTTTGCAGATGCTAATAACTGCGTATATTGTGAAGACAATTTATTCTCTAATTGTAAATCTTTCACAACTTCATCAGAGTATGTTTTCAAATCACACTCCGCTAAAGCAAATAATTGCTTTCCATAATACGCTTCTAATTCTTCACGGAATGGAGAATGAATTAACGCATTATAATACTTTGTACCATATCCTTGTACAACTGGAGAGAATTCATCAAAGAAATCTTGCTCTTCCTTATAAAAAGCATCTGTCGTATCAACAGAATGACGAATGTAACAAAGATTCCCCATTGTACCGAAGTCGTTGCGAATTTCGTTAATTGAATTGATGACTTGTTTTTGTTCTTCTACAGTTTTTGCATTATCAAACTTCTCTAAAGCAACAGTAAACTTTTCTTTTAATTCTTCAATATTTGGCCGTTTATATTCATAGTCTTTAAATGACATGAACGAGCCTCCTCTCCATTATGTGCATCCCTACTATAATTCAATGCTTACTTACAAATCTCCTCTTATTCTTCAACAAAATACGGCAGATGCTGTCATAATTACATGTAAACAAAAGAGCCTTGGATTTCTTTATCCAAAGCTCTTTTGGAACATACTATTATTTTTCATATTTTCCAATCTTTTTTAATAGAGCAAGTAATTCATCCTTTTCCTCTTTCGTTAACATTTCAAAAGACTGATGTATAACTTGCTCATGCCCTGGAAAAATAGAAGCAATAAAGCTCTCTCCAGATTCAGTTAGTTGTGCATAAATAACACGTCTGTCATTCGGGCACGGAATTCTCTTTACTAGTCCCTTTTTCTCTAGCTTATCTACAACATATGTAATGCTGCCACTAGCTATTAAAATACGCTCACCAATTTGCTGAAGTGGTTGACCGCCTTTATGATATAACAGTTCTAATACAGCAAATTCAGTTGGATTTAACCCGTTACTTTGTATAGATTTATTTGTAGTATCCATAACAGATCGATGTACACGAGATAATGCAATAAATACTTTTAAAGATTGAGAAATATCTTCTCGTTCATTATTTGATGTCATACAACTTTCAACCCTTCACTTAAATTCTCAGTAATAAAAAGAAAAAACAACTTAGTACTTCATGTAAATTCCGAATGAGTATTCACTCATTCATTTCCTCTCCCCAAATATATTATGAATGATTCTTGAATAAAAACATGACAATTTTAACATAGTTTATATATAATGATAATAAAAAAGAAGGAGTACCAAATTTGAAAGTCAAATTCCACAGCATAGTTTTATATATGGTGCTTGTTATCCTACCAACGATAGGAATTGGTGCTACATTTTATTCATATCATTCGTATAAAATGAAGCAGGAAAACAAACTATCTGCTCACACGGTTCTCTTTTTATATAGAGACTATTTAGATCATCACCTTGGTGAAGCAATTTCCGCATTAGAAATGCTCTCAAAGGTCGTAGGAACCGAGACTGGAAATATAAATGGAGTTAAACAAATTGTACATGATACAGATGGAAACGATACACGTTTTTCTGGTTTATATTACGCTACACCAGAAGGCATCATTACAATCGCATCCGAAGGCGACCGACCACCTGTTGATGTCTCAGATCGCAAATATATTCAAGACGTATTGCAAACGAAGAAAACAACTGTATCATCAGCCATTACAGATCGTGTTCTTGGACATCAAGCTATTATGATTGCTTCTCCCATTTTCAATAAACAGAAGGAAATCTCAGGCTTATTGTTAGCAAGTTTACGCTTTGACTACATTTCATCATCTTTAAATGCCATTAAGCCACAATACCATTTTGAAGTAACTGATAAACATGATGTAGTTTTTCTCAACGATGATAATAACGAAACAAGTGATGCGCATTCTAATATGCTTACCACCCCACTCCAAAGATTAAATTGGAAGGTCTCTGTTTCTCCATTGCCTATCCATCAAAAAACTTTATATCAGTGGGTTGCAATAGAGTGTATAGCTACTTTATTTTTAATGTCTATTTTATTTTTACTTGCTCAATATATGTTGTTAAAACGTCAAACAAAACTGGAAAGACAACAAAATGAAATACAAAAAATTGAATTGGTTGGAACTTTTGCAGCTAGTACAGCCCACGAAATCCGTAATCCTCTTACCGGAATTAAAGGGCTCGTCGCTCTATTAAAAGAGAAATATAAAGATGAACAAGATCAGTTTTATTTTTCCGTCATCGAACAAGAAATAGAACGGATTAATGAAATTGTAAGCGAATTTCTTATTCTTGGAAAGCCAACTGCTATCATTGAACAAACATATGATGTGAGAACCATTCTAAATGAGGTAGCATTAATTATTCAATCTGAGGCGAATCTACATAACATTGTATTCCATTTACATTTGCCAGACCATCCTGTTCATATCCGTTGCTCAAAAGACCATATGAAACAAGTGGTTTTAAACATTACAAAAAATGCAATTGAAGCCATGAATTCTGGTGACACACTAATCATTTCCGTAACAAACAATGAAACACACGCACAATTGCAAATTATAGATACTGGAAAAGGTATTCCAAAACATATTCAAAAACACCTCTTTCATCCGTTCTTTACTAATAAAGATACTGGAACCGGTCTTGGACTTGTCATATGTAAACGAATTGTAGAGATGTACAATGGGCATATTTTTATTGACAGTATAGAAAACGAAGGAACGACAGTTCATATCGAAATTCCGTTACACCTAGTATAATTATCCTTATCCCAAAAGGGTAATTATACTTATTTCATAAAACCAGCCACAAGCATTCGCCAAAAATTACTTGATTTCCCTTCATATCCAATTTGAAAAATAGGTACCTTTATAATTGATAACCATTTTGGTGTTTGTTTTTCTTTATAACGCTGGTACTGTAAAATAAGCTTGTCCAATTCTTGACTCACTTGAATTGTCTCCATACTATTTAACCCACTTGTTAAACCTAATTGAATCATTTCTTCACGTTTCATATGAATATCACGTGAAAGCTTTTCTAATGTGTACTTCCTTTTTACAGTAAACATTCATATCCCCCTTATTATACTTCCATGCTCTCAACTTTACTTCTCCATTGGCCTTTTAACTACTTAATCATATTTGAATTTGAAGAATCAGAAAATTTAACATTTTCTCCCTGTAATTTACAAATCTTTACCCTCACTTTGAGAATTATTACAAATTATTCTATCTTTGTAAATACATTCGCAATAATAGACATTTTTTTCATCTTCTTTTTTTACAAATACCAATTAAATAGCGGATTCTCTATTTTCCATATACTTTTCTTCGACATTTTTTGTTTAATTTTTATAAAAACGCAAAACATAATGATGATTGATAAAGTGAAATTTAATCATTGGGGATTTTGTCCCTTCCTCACTGCTCGCAAATAGCGGGATAAAATAGAAAGGAAATATTTATATGCGCAAATATACGATTGCATTGCTTATATTTACTATGTTCTTACCATCCTTCTTGTTTCCTGTTCAAGCAAAGGCCCATACAAACAAAGTCGCTATTGTCATTGATGACTTCGGCAATAATATGAAGGGGACTGATAAAATGTTATCACTTCCTATTCCACTGACTGTTGCCGTTATGCCTTTTCTCCCTTCCACAAAGGAAGATGCGATAGCGGCTCATAAGAAAGGGCACGAAGTTATTATACATATGCCAATGGAACCTATTAAAGGTAAAAAAGAATGGCTTGGACCAAAAGCAATTACAACTGATTTAAGCGACGAAGAAATAAATAACCGACTCGAACAAGCGATTCAAGAAGTACCGCATGCAATTGGCATGAACAATCATATGGGATCAAAAGTGACCGCGGACGAAAGAATTGTACGACTTATACTTGCAGCTTGTAAAAAACACGGTTTATTTTATTTAGATAGCAAAACAAATCCTAAGAGTGTTGTCCCAAAAATCGGGAAAGAATTAGGAGTGCCTATTATTGAAAATCAATTATTTTTTGATGATGTGTATACAGCGGCACATATTTCAAAACAAGCCCAATTACTTATTAAAAAACTTCAAGAAAAACCGATTATGGTAGCTATTGGACACGTTGGACCTCCAGGTGAAATTACATCACGTGTTATAGAAACTTCTATTCCTAAAATTCGCGAACATGCAGATTTTATTTTTTTATCTGATTTAGCATTATCTCCACCTCCTGTTTCAAAATAAGATTCATTACTCGCACTAAAAAAGGTATCAATCTGCATATAGCAAATTGGTACCTTTCCTTTTCACCTTAAATATAATCTACATGACTCACCCTGAATCCTTTTTTCTCTATTTTTTCGATTAATTGCTTTAATCTTTTTTCATTTAACTCATCTGCTATATTTACGATAACGCGGCGAATATATTGATCACCGTTATCTAGCGTAAATAATCCACCGATATTAAAGGCTTTCAACAATGTCCCAAGTTCTTTAATCGTTCCCTTACAATCTTGTGTTGCAATCGTTAATATATAACCACCCGTCCGCATACCGAATGAATCTTCAATAACATCAAATATATTGGAATGCGTTAAGATACCGACAAATTCATTATAGTCATTTAGCACAGCTAAAAATGGAAGTCGACGAATAACATAAAATGCTCTAAAAAAAGAATCCTTTTCAAAAATAAATGCAGAGGAATCTCCCAGCATATGTTCCGTACTTAATTTCTCTAATCCGCTATTACACTTCTTTTCTAAAAGATCTACTTTATAAATAATCCCTATGAATTTCTTTTCATCTTCTGCTAATACAGGGATTGCTCGAAATCCCGTTTCATTCATAATGTGCAAAGCCTCTTCACCTGAATCGTTCATTTTGCAAAATGTTACTTGCTGTTTTGGCAGAAAATGATATTTAACTCGCAAAATATGTTCCTCCTTACATGTCAACATGTAATCTATATATAATAAGGAGACCTATATTTTATGAGTAAAATTATTTTTAAAACGCTTTCATTTCTTATTGACTTGTAACGACATCACAAACATTTTATATAACAGAGCTCTTTGCACCTTTTATCATTAACAACTTTACATGGTAATTCATTAAATATTCTATACCCTCTAGCCATTTTTTCGCTTCTTCTGGAGTTTTCCCCCACACAATCATGCCATAATTATGAACAAGAACTACTCCTCCACCTTCAATAAAATTCGGTACATTACTTTCTAATAAATCAGCAAATTTCTTCTCATCTTCTACAATCGGAATTGTCATTTCTGTTATACCTTCTTTTCCAAAAACACGTTCCACGCTACGTTTATCGAATGTTACTTCCCCTTCTTCTCCATATAACTCTGATATTAAATGGCTATCTACAGTCTGCACTTGTAAAATACATTCTGCACTACTTTTTTTATAAATATCCGCATGCATAAACGATTCTGCAGCTGGTTTTTCTTCATTTTCAAATACTGGCTCACACATACAATTAACAACAATAAAGTCTTCTTCTGAAAATAACCCTTTATCTCTTCCCTCAACGTTTATTAAAAAAGTTAACGGCTCTTTTGACGTACAAAGTGATAAACTAATTTTTGTTCCATAAAACCAATCACGAAGTGCCAATTCAGATTTCACATCTTTTAATTCATTCCATTTCTTTAGAAAAAATAACATTTCGTCACCCCCGGCATAATATTTATATAATGTTCGAATCCTTTCTATGTAAAAGGAATATTTTTTGATTATTCTAAAAATTTAATTGAATTATCACATGAGAACGCCTTTTTGTCAATATAGTTTCATAGCTCTTCTTTAAAATGGGCCATTCATATATCTATACTTCTGTCTATTACCTATTTCATTTTGTACATAAAAAATACGTTATTCTTTTTAAATCAAAGAATAACGTATTTTCTCATCTTTTATTTCTATATTGCATTATATAAAAACTGTGCATATTGTTCACGTGTTACGAAATCATCACCTAAAAAGTTTCCTTTTCCATCACCTTTTGATATATTATTATCCGCTAAAGCTTTCACATATCCTTCTGCCCAATGGCCCTTTGGTACATCTTTAAACTCTATTACTTCTTCAGCTACTTTTTCATTTACAACCTTTTAAATCACAGAACCAGTGAAGAAAATACCTGTATCATTAAATGGATCTTTCACTCCAAATTCATATACTTTCTCACCTGGTGTACTCCATTTCACTACACCATTACTATACGTACCACCATCACTCTTCAGACGGATTTTTGTAGATACCTCGCCGTCTTTTTCGTATATAGGTACTTTTACTTCTTTATTTACTTCTGTATCCTCTAAAAAGACTTTTTGGTTTTGAACATTAATATAAGCTTTCTTACTTAGTTCTATCACTGGTCTAACATCGCGGATTTCATTTGCAACAAAACTTAAATATACTAACTTATTCAACTTACTAACTGGCGATAAGTCTGAAATATAATTTGCTTCTAAATCAAGTTTTTGTAAGTTTACTAGATTTGATAATGGAGTAATATCCTTTAACTCATTATTAGGTAAATCTAATTCTGTAAGCTGAGTCATTTTAGCAAGTGGTGTCACATCTTCAATTGCTACTTTAGGATTTTTTATGTACTGAGAAACCATAGATGGCTCATCTTTTTGATCCTTATATATTTTAATCTCAGTATCGTATGTACGTTCACTAGCTGCTACCACCGACTGGTTTGCTTCAGCTTTTAGTGCTACTAATGCTGGAGTAGAGTATGTAGCAAATGGAATTGCTAATGTTGTGGCTACTACTAGCGCCTTAATATAACTTTTTTTCAAAATAATATCCCCTATCATACATAATTTTTATAATTGATAATATTACATTAAGTTTATATTTCCAAAGATAAAAAATAAAAAAACCCTTTAATCAAAGGGCCTTTTTACCTAGCGTATGAAGAATTTCACTTTTTTCTTTTTCATTAATAAAACCAATTTTTTGCAAAATATTTGCATACAATACAAGTTTATTATATATCCGTTCTGACATGCTTCTCCCTTCTTTCCTTCGACCAACTTTTTTTGTATTGGTAAATTATATGAAAGAGATGAGAAAATGTGTCCACTTTTTGCATACATACAAATCTTTTATCCCGCTATTTGCGGACAGTAAAACTCCCACCTCAAAAACAGGTGGGAGTTCAATTTATTTAGCAAATTGTCCATTGAATATTATGATTTTTGACTTCCTCTTCAAAACTATAGGGCATTTTCTTATCACAAATTACATGTTGAATACGTGAAAATGCTGCTATTCGGTAATTTCCTTTTACCCCTACTTTTGTATGATCACATAAAATATATGTTTTCTCCGCTAATTTCAGCATCGCTTCTGACAGTTTCGCCTTTTCTAATTCAAAACTAGAAACCCCAAAACCAGGTAACAATCCATCAATCGAAACGAATGCTTTATGAAAATGAAATTGCTGGATTACTTGCTGTGAAATAGAACCTGACACACGTGAATGCTTTGGAGATACTTTGCCACCAATAAATAAAACTTCACCGTGAAACATCTTTTTATTAATAGAAGAAATTAATTGTGTAGCTACTGGAAATGAACTTGTTACAATCGTTAAATTTTTACGATGAACAAGATATGGCACCATTTGAAGTGGTGTACTTCCATCATCAATCGCAATCACATCTCCATCTTCCACAAACGTTGCTGCTTTATACCCAATTCTCTTCTTCTCTTCTATATGCAGCATCTCTCGTTCTAACATTGGTGCCTCTATTCCAGCTCCCGGAAGTTGGACGGCTCCGCCATACACTTTCTTCAACTTCTTTTCACGATCCAATTCTTCTAAATAACGACGAATCGTCTCTGTTGATACAGCAAACTCTCTCGCTAACTCTGAAACTTTTACTTTCCCTTTAAACTCTACCTTCTCAAGAATGGTTCGCTTTCTTTCTTCACCTACTACAGACATAGATTCACCCCATTGATTTCTACCTCATACACTGCCTTACTTATACAAAGTTATGACTTTCTTTTTCAGTGAAAACTTCTTCATGAATATGAATACCACGCTTTTTTAGTTCATCAAAAATAATTTGTGGATTTACAAAAGCTTCCTCAGGTGTCACAACACCAACTTTGTTTACACTCCCTTTTGCGATTAACTCTGTAGCAATCCCAAATGGAATACCGACGTTTCTCGTATAAGCTCTTAATTTTTCCCATCCTACAACAGAACCATCAGATAACGGGTGTGTATGATATAATATGTGCCTTTGTTTCTCATTATTTTTCATACCTATTACTTCTACATGAAGCGCATAACCGTAAATTTCTGTTTCTTGCCCTTCTTTCGATTGCAATAAATAATTCGAAATACAATCCATAATGCCAATTTCTTTCCCATTTATGTCAACCCGATCATTACGCAATATACCATAATCATATAAAGCACGTACGAGCTGCATATTTTGCTTTGGCCAAGTTCCTCTCGTCTCTATCAGTTTGACCCCTTTATTTTCTAGTGCTTTTGCTAACGTAATCGTTTCAGAATGCGGTATTATATACTGCGTTTCCTTACCATAAGGCGCCGGTAATTCAATTTCTCTCGGACGCGCAAACGGCGGTACTTGCTTAAACTCACCATCTTCATATACTGTACGCGATGGTAAATGTGGATCATATTCATATGTCGTTGTTTCTGTAATTGATGCAGAAAAAGCAATTGGACGGTACGAGCCATGACTTACACGTACTGACCCTACAGTATCTAGCTGATTTGCTACATGCATTGCCATCATTTGCGTTACACCTGGCGTCATACCAAAACCAGGTAAACACGTTTTTTCATTTTGAGCAAATATAGAATGAGATTCATTTTCTTCACCAAATCCATTCAAATTCACACCGTGACAACCCGCTTCTGCAATACATCGAGTAGACAATCCATTTAACTTAATTGTCGTACCGTCCATTACAATGTCATAACCTTTCATTTTTGCAACCGTATCCTCGTGATTCGTTACATCTACTTTCACAAAATCAACACGAGGATCGTTGAGCCATTCTACTACTTTCAGGCCCTCTTCTTCATTAAAATCAGCTACTGTAATCGTCTCAAAAGATGAAAATTGCACTAAATCTAAAATTGCTTCACGACAAATTTTACCTGCTCCACCTAAGCAAAATACTTTCAACCTATAACAACTCCTTTAGCGATACTATCAACTAAGCGATTGATATCTGCCTCATGTACATCACCGATATTTCCAATGCGGAATGTATCTACTTTTGAAATTTTACCTGGATAAATAACAAACCCATCACACTTTAATTCATTATATAACTGCCCAAAATCGAACCCCTCTTCTGGATAAATGAAGGATGTAATAATAGGCGATTGATATTTTTCATCTACTAGTGGCTTAAATCCGATTTCTCTCATTCTATTCACTAATATTTTTTGATTGTTATAATATCGATTGTAACGTGCTTCTACTCCGCCCTCTTTTTCTAATTCAAGTAGTGCTTGATAAAAAGCGTGTACAACATGTGTAGGTGACGTAAAACGCCATTTTCCATTTTGATGTTCCATCGTTTCCCACTGATCAAATAAGTCTAATGATAATGAACGTGCCTGCCCTTTACATTTCACCAATTCATCGCGCTTCGCAATAACAAAGCCGAATCCAGGAACCCCTTGAATACATTTATTCGCACTACTAATTAGAAAGTCAATTTGCAACTCAGCGATATCTATTTCAATACCACCAAAACTACTCATTGCATCAACCAGTGTTACTTTTCCGTATTGCTTCCCTAATTTACATACATCTACAATTGGATTGATAATACCTGTTGTTGTTTCACAATGAACAACTGCAATATGTGTAATCTCTTTATCTCGTTGCAATATCTTTTCTACTGCTGCAATATTAGTAGGCTCCCACTCTTCTGTTTGACTGACCACCACATCTATATGTAACATCTCTGCCATTTGTACAATTCGCTTACCATACGCACCATTTGTACATACGAGCAGCTTTCCATTTTTAGGAACGACAGATCCAATCACTGCTTCAACTGAAAACGTACCGCTTCCTTGCATGAGAACAGTTGTATATGTCTCTTTTTCCTTCGTTGCTAACGATACAAGCTTAGCTCTTACCTCTTGTACCATTTTGTTATATTCAGCATCCCACGTACACCAATCGTATAACATAACTTCTTTTACTGTTTTGGTTGTTGTTAATGGTCCAGGCGTTAATAATAAATAGTGATTTTCAGTCATGATCCTATTCCCCTTTTATGAAATAATAAGTTCTTGTTTCTCGATATGTTCCATTACGTTTTCGAGTTCCTGCATCGTTTCTATCGTAAAGTGCGCCCCATTTTCAACGAAACGATTGCGAACTACTTCTATTTTTTCACGAAGTTCTACCGGATCCATATTCTCCACTTCCTCTTCAGTTAAGCCGAGTTCGCTACTGCCGAGAATTACACCCACTGTCCACATACCAGCATTTCTTCCCTCTTTCATATCTGATACTGTGTCTCCAACTTTTATCATATGATTCATTGGATATACACCAAGCTCCATCGCATTTTTATAGCACATCCACGGATACGGACGACCTGCTGGAACATCATCTGGTGTTACAAGAAAATCAGGTTTATACCCTTGTAGTGCTGCTTCTTTTGCTACAATATCCATCATTTCTCTCGTATAACCAGTCGTTGAACCAATTTTAATTCCTCGTTCACGTAAAGAAGCAATCACTTCTTTTACTCCATTAATCGGCGACGCATAGCGCGGTAAAATAGCGAAGAGAATCTTTTCGAATTCTTCATACATCTCCTGAATGTCTGCTTCTGTTGGTAATTGTCCGAAAATACGATTCCACTCACTCGCAATACGAGGCATCTCTGTTAATGCCCTAACATGATCAATTTTCAATAATCCCATTGGCTTACGGGCTTCTTCTGCAGTAATTGCAACACCGCGTTTATGGAAAATCTCCATAAATACTTCCAGTGGTGCAAAACATCCGTAATCAACTGTTGTACCTGCCCAATCAAAAATAACTGCTTCTACTTTCATCCAATCCATCACCCTTCTTATTTATCTTTTTTGCCATTGTGACGTTCGGTTACGAAGTGCTTTCGTTCCCCATTCATATACAACTCTCACTACAATATTTGTAACAACAATAAGTACACTCATTGCAGCTGCTGGTGCTACATTTCCTGCATCATCCATATTTACAATTGATACGGCAGCTAGTTTAAAATCAGCTGCATACAGGAATACAACTGCTGAGACAGTTACCATTGAATTTACGAAGTAGTACATTACCATTTCTAAAATGGCTGGTAAACACATCGGTACCGTAACTCGAAAGAATGTTTTATAAAACGGTATCCCCATCGACTGTGAAACAAGTTCAAACTCTCGATCTAATTTCTTTAAAGCTGTCGTTGCCGTAACAAATGTTACAGAATAAAAATGAATGATATTGACTAGTACTAGCACAGCAATTGTTCCGTATAGAGAATGGAACGGGTTCGTTACGGAAAGTCCAAAAATTTGTATGGTTGGTTGACTAAAGAAGAAGACGTAGCCTAACCCAAGTACTAAACCTGGTATCGCTAAAGGGACGATAGAGAAAAAGTAACCTACTTTTCGGAAAAATTGTAGCTGATCTATTTTCTCAATCGCATAAGCGAACATAAATGTTAAAACCGCTCCAATAACCGCAGTAATTGCTGAAACAATTACGCTATTTTTAAATGCTTCCAATCCATCTCCTGTTAAACTGGAAAAATTAAAATGCTCAAATGTAAAGCTCATATTATATGGCCATACTTTCACACTTGCAGCAATACCAACTGCCACAAATAATAGAATGATCATAAGCGTTACTACGCTACAATATACGAATGAAATAACATCTCGTTTCTTATTATTTATTATTCTGTAAGGTACTGATTTGGAAGATAAGAGATTCGCCTGCTTTCTTTGCGTAATGCGATCAACTGCAAAGGCAAATATAGCTGGGATTAATAAAATCATTCCGACAGTTGCACCCATCGGCATATTTTGCTGCCCAATTACTTGCTTATATACGTCAGTAGCAAGTACATTATATTGCCCACCAACAATTTTTGGTGCCCCAAAATCAGTGAAACTAAGTGTAAACACAACGAACATCGCACTAATTAATCCGTACTTTACACTAGGTAAAGTAACAGTGAAAAATTGCTTTGTTTTACTCGCTCCTAACATATTAGAAGCTTCATATAAACGATAATCAGAGCCTTGAAAAGCAATTAATAATATAAGAAATGCTTGCGGAAATGTATACATGACTTCAGCCATTACAATTCCTACTGGTCCATATAAAGGGATTTGTATCCCTTCAAACAAACCAAACATTCCTTTCGTTACTAACCCTTGATTACCAAATAAATATGTAAGTGCGATACCATGCATCATCGTTGGTGCGAATAATGGTAACAACGCAATATATTGGAATACACGCTTTCCAAAAACATTCGTACGAGCGATCGCATAGGCGTAAGCGAAAGCAAGTGTCACTGCAATAATTGTTGTCGCACCCGAAATCCATATCGTATTTTGTAATGATTGAACTAGCGTTGGTGTTGTGAAATATTTACTGAAATTCGCAACACCAATGAAAGCTCCATCTTTATCATAAAAAGCTTGTGTAAACAATTGTAATAGAGGTAATACAAGCATGATCAAAAACGCGAGAAGCATACCAATAATTAATAGTCTTTGTATCCACTCTTCTTTACCGATACGTCTCTTAATCTTTTTTTTCGTACTTTCTACCTTAAAATCTTCTAACATCTCCATCTATACAATGACCTTCTTTCCATATGACAACATATGATTTTCTGAGAAAGAGATTTGAATCGGCTTTCCTTTTCTAATTGCGGTTGCTTCTACTTCTGATGCCAATATATCCACTACAATTTTCTCGTTATAAAGATGTGTTTTTTCTTCTACGACCCGCACTTCCGTCCGATATACAGATCCGCGAAATTCCATACTTTCCACAACCGTTTTAATACCATCCTTTTGTACAACTGTTACATGCTCAGGACGAATTGCATGTTCTTCATTGTTTTTCGAAAAGAAATTAATAGAACCAATAAAATCTGCCACAAATGGATTGGCTGGTCTTTGATAAATCTCCTCTGGTGTGCCAATCTGCATAATTTCCGCATGATTCATTACAACAATTTTATCGGCCATCGTTAATGCCTCTTCTTGATCATGCGTAACCATAATAGTTGTTACTCCTACTTTTTCTTGCAAATCACGCATTTCTCTACGTAACTTTTCACGCACTTTTGCATCTAAAGCAGATAATGGCTCATCGAGTAACAAAATATCCGGAGACAGAGCGAGCGCACGTGCAAGTGCTACTCGCTGCTGTTGTCCACCAGACATTTGAGCAGGATATTTATCTTTTACATTCAGCAAATCTACAAGTTCTAGCACCTCTAGCGCTTTCTCTTTTACTTCTGCTTTTCCATATTTTTTTGTCTTTAAGCCATATTCAATGTTTTCAAGTGCTGTTAAATTCGGAAATAATGCATATGATTGAAACACCATTCCGAAATTCCTCTTTCCAGGAGGTAATGCTGTAATATCTTTTCCATCCACAGCTATACTACCTGTTGTTGCCTCTTCTAGCCCTGCTAAAATTCGAAGCAATGTTGTTTTCCCACAACCACTTGGGCCTAATAAACATACAAACTCATTTTTTTTCACAGTAAAAGAAATATCTTTTAACGCTGTAAATGCATCAAACTGTTTTTGAATGTGTTGAATTGATAAATATTCGCTCATTTTTTCTCTCTCCCACTCACTTACTTTTTCGGTTCTGCTTTTTGGCCAAACTCTTTTTCCCATTTTTCTAAAATTTTGTCACGATTTTCTGCTGCCCATTTAAAGTCATTCTTTTTGTATAACTTTTCTGTCACATCTTTAGGGAATCCATCTGGAAGTTTATAATCATTTTTAATTGTCGCAAATCCATTTTTCTCGAAGTATAACTTCATTACATCATCAGTAATTGCCCAATCTAAAAATGCTTGCGCTAATTTTTCATTTTTTGCATTATCTTTTTTAATAAGTGCGTTCGCTTCTACTTCCCAACCTAATCCTTCTTTCGGCAATACAACTTCAACTGGTGCACTTTTTTGTTTCTCTTTCAAAGCACTATAAACCATTGATACGCCAACTGGATATTCACCTGCGCCTGCTAATTTCGCTGGTTTTGAACCTGAATGAGTATAAGTTGCCATATTATCATGAAGTTTCTTCATGTAATCCCAGCCTTTATCTTCACCCATAATTTGTAACCATGCAGAAACTGTTAAAAATCCTGTTCCAGAAGAAGCTGGATGTGGCATAACAAGCGTTCCTTTATATTCTGGTTTCGTTAAGTCTTCGTATGATTCTGGCATCGATAAATTTTTCTTCTTTAATTCTTCTTTATTTATAGCAATCCCCGTCATAAATGCCGTATTACCTACCCATTTTTCTGGTTGCTTATCATCTTTAAATTGCGGAAGAACACGATCCGCTCCTTTTGGAGAGTATCCTTTTAACATATCTTTTTTATCTAAAGCTAATAGACTAGACGCTGCTGTTCCCCATACAACATCTGCTTGTGTATTTTTTCCTTCAGCTAGCAATTTCGCTGTAATAACCCCAGTTGAATCACGAACAATGTTCAGTTTCACATCTGGATACTTCTGTTTAAAAGAATCAAGGTAAATTGGTACAAGTTCTTCTTCAATCGCTGTGTAAACAGTTAATGATCCAGATAATTTATCATCCTTTACTTTTGCCCCAGCACTCTCTTCTTTCTTTGCACCACACCCCATTAATAACGAAAATACCATTCCAGTTGCTACAGCTTTAAAGATTGTTTTTTTCACTGTCTCTCTCTCCTTTTATAAATCTTATGTACAACTCTAATATAAACAACTAGTGTAAAAGCAGTATTAAACCAACATTAATCTTTTGTTTGTTGTTTGTTTTTGTGTAATACGTTGCTACTTCTATGTTTTTTCGCATTTTTCTGCTAATAATGAACACTAAATTTACAAATAATTAAAAAAATCTTTATAATCCCACAAAAAAATGAGACGTTTGTAAAAAACGCCTCATTTTTGTTTACCTTTTTTTGAATTACGATTTGCATACTTCGCGCTATTTTCTCCTTCATACTCTAATGCAAATTCTGCATCTGGTAAGCTTTCTTTCGGAGTTTTATTATTGTTGATTGCCGCATTTTGTTTCACTTTTCTTTTTACCAATACATTCACCTGCTCTCAAGAATTCACTTTCTACTCTAGTTTAAAACAACATTAAATAATTATTACTGGAAAGTGTTAACAAGTACATAAGGCCGCTAGATGGAAATACTACCTATGAAGAAAGCATTAGAAAAGGGGCGATTATTTTGAAGAAGAAAGATAAAATCCAGTCACCAATTTTAGATGAAACGCTCCCGCATCAAATGAATTTCCCATCTTTTAAAGGAACAGGAAAGAAGATGCAACAACCTTTCATAAATCAATATGACGTCGTAATCGGAGACAGTAAATATGATTCCGAGAATAGTCCACTTCACAATTGGACTGATGAAGTAGACCCTGCCATTATGGCTGGAGAAGAATGGATTCATCCTACAAATGATATTGGGTGGATTTCAGAAGAAAATCAAGAGTTGCTAAAAAAAGAAGTGGATAATAAGAATGAGGCTTTTATGCATCCGCAATTTGGCATTAACGACTAAAAAACCATTCTACCTCACATAGGTAGAATGGTTTCATACTATCCAATAATAATTCGCTCTTTCGGGTATTTATAGCGAGGTGGCTGCTCTCTTCCCCCACTAGCCAGTATAAATGTTAAAATACCGACACGCCCAATAAACATAAGTACAATGAGTACAAGTTTACCAACAGTTGTTAAATCTGGCGTAATACCTGTCGATAGCCCTGTCGTCCCGAAAGCAGAACACACTTCAACAATTAAACTCATAAGCGGTACATTTTCCGTAATAGATAAAATAAAGAGTGCTGTGGCACATAATAAAATCCCCATCGTCATAACGACAGATGCTTTTAGTACGTCCTCTTCATGTAACTGACGTTTGAAGACTCTAACCGTTCTTCCGCCTCTTGCAAAAGTGTATAACGATAATATACTAACAGCGAATGTTGTTGTACGTATTCCGCCCCCAACCGAACTTGGAGATGCCCCTATAAACATTAATATACTCATAAATAAAAGCGTCGGTTGTGACAATTCACGTATATCCATTGTAGCAAGTCCACCGCTTCGCGTCGTCACAGATTGGAATAATGTATAGAAAACTGTTTCATGCCATGACTTTCCTGCTAAAAATTGATTTCGTTCTAGTAAAAAAATCATAATTGTTCCAACGATAACGAGTGCAAAAAATGTTGTTGTCGTCAATTTTGTAAATAACGAAAAGCGGAATAGTTGCTGTCGCCTTTTACTAAAGAATTGCTTTATTTCCATTAACACCGGGAAGCCAATCGCTCCTAAAATAATAAGTAACATATGAATCATTTGCACAATATAATCTTTTTTGTACGGAATTAGTGATTGTCCAGTTAAATCAAATCCCCCGTTCGTAGTTGCACTAACAGCGGCAAAGAAACCGTGAAAATAAGCTTCTTGCCAAGTTGGAAAATAAAGTAGAAATCTTGTACCTAATAGTATCGCTCCAATAAGTTCTATCGAAATAATTACAATTAAAATAGAACGCATCAATTCTACAAGGCCTGATAAATTCCCTTGATTATGGTCTGCCATAATGAGTCTTCTTCTCTGCAAACCGATCTTTTTCCCCGTTATAATCCAAACAAACGTACCAAGTGCCATAATTCCTAAGCCGCCTAATTGTAAAATAAGGGCTAACATAATAATTCCTGCCGTAGTAAATGTATCTGAAATCGTAACAACAGACAGTCCCGTAACACTTACCGCACTAACAGATGTAAAGAGGGCATCGATAAATGTCCATTTCACACCAGACTTCGTAACAAACGGGAAACTAAGCAATATCACCGATACAACTACTGCTAATAAATAAAACAAAACAATGAGTTGTACAGGACGTAATTTTTGTAAAAACTTTTTTATATCTCTCATTCCATCACTTCGCTACCTTTTTTTCTATCGATTAAATAAAGAAAAATCTTCACTTTCTTTATTTGTAAATAACTGCTCAAATAATTTGGCAAATACCATTCCATACACAGTTCCATTACCTCCATACGGCAATGCGTAAAATAAATTATGTATCTCTTTGTCTTCTTTTAAAATAGGGAGACCATCATGACTACCGCCAAATGCTGCCGCCCAATAGTACTCTGCCTGTATATTCTTATACTGTGGGAACATCTCTTTTACAATGTTAATAAGGATATCACGCTTATGCAATAATTTCGTATCACCAATTGCTTGAATTTGCATCGCTTCATCTAATCCGCCTACAATAATACGGTTTTGATACGTTCGAAAATATAAGTAAGGCCGTGCTGTTTCCCAAATTAATGATTGTTCATGCCAGCCTTCAAATGAATCTACCTTATTTGTCACCACTGCATATGATGTTTCCACTGTTGTATTTTTTTCTTTCTTTCCGAAAAGTGCTTCATAACCTGTCGCCATAATAATATTCTTTGCTACAATTTGATTTCCTGTTTTCGTGTAACAAATTAAATCGTTTTGGCGTTTTTTTATATGTATGGCCTCTGTATGCTCAAGTATAGTAGCTCCCATTTGATTTGCTTTATGCAAAAGGCTATGCGCTAATAAATACGGATTCACTTCGGCATCACCATGCGTATATAACGCTGCTTGTTTTATAAATGAATACTTCTTCTTCATATGTGAATCGGTAAAATATTCAACCGGGAATCCATAATGGCGTAACGTATTATATTCTTCTTGTAAAAACGATACATCCTCATTTCTACTTGCATAATACAAACTACTTCGCGGAATAAACTGGGGATCAATATCGAGAGTCGGTACAACTTGCTCCATTGTTCGTAGCGCTTCGTAACAAAGCTTATATGCTCGTACCCCCTTTTTTTCACCAAATGTATGGATAAGTGAGGTTAGCGATTTATCATGAAGAAATTGTAGTAAACCTGTATTAGCAGCTGTGCTACCACATGCGATTGCTCGTTTTTCAATGAGCGTAACACGCATTCCAATTTTCGCTAACGAATACGCTATATGAGCACCTGCTTCTCCGCTTCCGACTACAAGCACATCACATATCATATCATTTTCTAATGATGGATAACAAGGTATAGAAACTCCTGTATTCCAAAACAACTTACCAGTCATAAGTTTCATAATTATACTCCTAAAATATAAATTTCTCCTTTCTATCTTTTGTTATTTCCCATAAAAAAATCCAACTAACATACGCTAGTTGGACTTTTTATTTTTAATTAGAACGCTCCTCAAGCCAATTTCCAACCGTCGGATATGTTTGTTTTACCGCTGTTCCACCGTAAACGATCGACATATGTCCCGTTGGTAAACATACATATTGTTTATCTGTGCTAGAAATATGGTCTAGCAAAGCTTCTACTTGGCATGGCAGGGCGATATGATCACGTTTCGCAGAAATATTTAAGACATTCGCCTTAATATTTGCAAGGTCTACCTTTTGTCCACGAATAACGAGTTCACCTTTCACTAATTTATTATTTTGATAAAAATCACGAATCCATTGTCTATACGATTCACCTGGGAATGGAATACCGTCACCAACCCACTTTTGAACTAATTTCCAGCTTTCGACGAAGCGCTCATTTTCTGAACGATCGAGTAAAGCGACATATGGACCGACAAAGTTTGTAATTGGTTTTAACATCTTATTTCCGAAATCAATCATTTCTGGCGGAATATTTCCGAATGTATCAACCGCTTTATCTAAATTGAAGTATTTCTCATCTAATAAAGGACCATATAATCCTGTTTCAGAGAAATCAAAAGGACTTGTCATAAAGATTAAGTTGCGAATTGGCATGTGCGGATGAAGTGCTGCATAAATAGAAGTTAGCGTTCCACCCATGCAATAACCAAGTAAAGAAATCTCGTCCGATTTCGCAGTTCTCATTACTTTCTTCACTGCTTTTGCAATATAATCAAACACGAAATCATCAAATTTCAAATGACTATCTTCTAAACCAAATGTGCCCCAATCAAGCATATACACATCAAAACCACGATCTACTAAATATTCCACTAAACTATTTCCTGGAGTTAAATCCATAATATACGGTTTATTAATAAGCGCGTATATTAATAGGATTGGAACTCTCTGTGTTTTTTCTTGTTTTGGAATGTAACGATACAGCTTCGTTTTATTCTTCGTCCAAATAACTTCTTTCGGTGTTAAACCAACTTGTGGTTCTGGTTCGCGTAATAAAACTTCGCTCGCTCTTTTCACACGGCGATATGCTTTACGATATTCTTCTGGGTACAACTCCAATTGCTTTTCCCATTCCGTTACGAATGTAGTCATTTTTCTATCTCCTTTTCGGTCGATTTATTTCTAAAAAAAGAAGTGCATTCCTGCTATGGATATGCACTTTTTTCTTACTTCATTACATGTATAATCCACCGTTAATGTTTAATTGCTGACCTGTGATATATGCACCGTCACGGCATAGGTATACTACACCTTTTGCAATTTCATCAGCTTGACCAAAACGTTTTTTCGGGATTTTCGCAACGATTTTTTGACGTACTTCTTCTGGTACTTCTGCTACCATTTCAGTATCAATAAATCCTGGGCAAATTGCGTTTACAGTTACATTTGTTTTTGCAAGCTCTAATGCTAATGATTTTGTAAATCCTAACATACCTGCTTTTGCTGCAGAGTAGTTTGTTTGTCCAAATCCACCAGCTTGGCCAATAATAGAAGAAATACTAATGATTCTTCCTTCTTCTGCTTCCGATATGTATGGAAGTACCGCGCTTGTTGTATTAAATACACTGCTCAAGTTCACGTCAATTACGCGCTCCCAATCTTCACGATTTAATTTTTTGAATGTACGATCTCTTGTAATACCAGCATTATTAACAAGAATATCAACTTTACCAAAATGATTCACAGCTTCTTCTACAAGTCTGTTTGCATCTTCTACTTTCGAAACATCCGCTTGAACTGCATAAACGTCATGTCCTTCTTTTCCTAATTCATTTACTAAGTTTTCAGCTGCTTCTTTACTGCTGTTATAGTTAATAACTACTTTTGCTCCCTCTTGTGCTAATGCTACTGTAATTGCTTTTCCAATTCCTTTTGCCCCACCTGTTACGATTGCTACTTTGCCATTTAATTGAACCATTTCTTTTCCCCCTTAAATGAATTTGCGAACGATTGTTATGAATCATTTTGGTACTCATATGAATAGAGTCCATATATTAATTATGTTTCGTTGTTTATACATGAAAAAGAGATTCTCCCTTTCCCTTTTACACGTTATAAACAAACGCTATTATCATTTTTTATTTTCCGGCTTATTCGCAGGTTTTACTTCTTCTTTTGCAGGTACTTGTAGTTTCGCTAGTACTGCATTTTGCTTTTCTAGTAACTCTAAAATTTGATCAACTTTCGTTTCTAGCGTGCGAATATCTTGTTTTACTTTCGTAACATCACGCTTTAATGTAGGAGCTTGTCCTAATGAATCCACTTTCTCTTCTAGAATTTCCTCAATGTTATCAACTTTATTTTCTAAATTGATAACAAGCGTAGCTACTCTAGCGATATCCTCTCTCGTCGGCACATTCACCTGTTCTAAATAATTTTTTGTCGTATCATTTAATGCTTTCTGATAAAACAAATTCAAATCTAGAACGCTGCCCATCCAAGCAGAATATTCTTCTGTTTTAATTGTTTCATTGAGCGCTTTTCCCCAAAATGTTTCGGTTTGTTCATAAGCATTTTTCCATGCTTGCAATGGATCGAATTTTTGATCAATCACTTCGCCTACACTCCCTTTTTCGTTTTTGAAACAATTCAACCTATTCACTATTTTCTAATATTCTGAATAAAACTTCAAGTCTATATTTTATTTTTCTTTATTTTCCAATAAATGTGTTGACATTAAAAACAGATAGGTGTAAATTGCACTTATAAGCAAAAAAATTCCATCTAACTGATTCATGAGGTGATGCACAATCATGCTACATAATGAACCAGAACACCCAGAAAGTTTGGAAAAAAACCAAGCGAAACAACCGAACTCCATGCCAAAAAACTTCTTAGTTCCTTTCTTACTTCTCTGTCTAAAAGACTGGAGTCTTCATGGTTACAAACTCATTCAAATGCTAATGGACATCGGCTTTTCTTCTGTTGACCAAGGTAATGTGTATAGAACACTACGCAAATTAGAAAAAGAAAACCTTATTTCTTCTACTTGGGATACAAGCGAAGGCGGGCCAGCGAAACGAATTTATTCTTTAACAGAATATGGAGAGCAATATTTAACAACATGTGCAACTTCTTTTGAACATTATCAAAATATGTTGCGGACGTTTTTTACGTTATACACCAATGCATTCTTTCCGTTTTCTACTTCTCCAGAAAAGGATGAAAAGGATTCTTCATCTTCACCTGGTGGTACAGCAGAGTAATCTGCGTTCACAATATGCAAAAAAACATTTGGAGGTCAAACAATGGAAACTAAGCCATACGAATTAGTCGATGCATTTTGGAAAAACTGGTCTCAATCTCTTTCCCTCTTCTCTTCAGCTGGGAAACAATTAGAGCAACTTACTTTAGAAACGTTAAAACAACAACAGGACGCTTTGCATAAATTAACATCAGGAGTAGATGAACTAGAAAAAGAACTACAACAATTCACTGCTCAGTTCAATAACCAATATACCGATTACGTGAAGCAATTAACTGGAAACTCGTTAAATGATCAAATTAACGAGTGGCAAGGGAAATGGAATGAACTTTCTACTCAAATGCACCAACTTACTGTTTCTCCTACGAAAACATCTTTGTCTATTCTTACTCAAACTAGCGGTCAATTTGAAGAAACAACAAAACAATTTATTGAACAACAACAATTACAACGTGAAGAGGTTCAAAAACAGTTAGAAGTTTTTTTGGGAGAGTTCAAGTCCAAACAACTAGAACTCGCAAAGCAGTTCGAGGAAAACTCAAAAAATTTATTTACTTCCAGCAAGTAAGAAAAATGTGGGAGCTAACTGCAGCACAAACAAAACTCTTTCTTCCTCCTACTACATCAAGATGGCTAGCATTTTTCGATATGGAAAAGAAGGAGGCCAAAATGAATCCATTTCAAGAAGCACAAACTGTTCCGGAGCTTCGTTATGATGAGATTCAAGTCGGTGATCAAGCATCCCTTACAAAAACTATTACGGATGAGGACGTTATTAATTTTGCAAAATTAACTGGAGATGTGAATCCGATTCATATTTTAGATTCTTTTGCAAAAACGACAATGTTTAAAGAACGTATTGCTCATGGCATGCTCGTTTCCAGTTTCATTTCGACGATTCTTGGAACGAAACTCCCTGGCAAAAACACGATTTATTTATCTCAAAACGTTTCATTCCGTGCTCCTGTCAAAATCGGTGATACACTTCGCGTTGTGGCAGAAGTCATTAAAAAACGAGACGATAAAAAAATCATTACGTTGCAAACAAACATATATAATCAATCCGGTGATATTGTCGTGGAAGGTACAGCGACAATACTGAAAAAAGAGTAGCAAATTTGCTACTCTTTTTTCTATCCAATAACTTCTAATCACACCGATTACTTCCGTGTATGAGTACGTCGTTTCCACATAAAATAACGTTACCAGTTTAGATAAGTATTTAGCTGAACTGGACTACTTATAAGGATGTGTATCAACATGGTAAAAACAAACAAATTACTAGTTCCAGGTGCAGAACAAGCGCTTGAACAATTTAAATATGAAATCGCACAAGAATTCGGTGTTAGCTTAGGTTCTAATACAGCATCTCGTTCAAACGGTTCAGTTGGCGGTGAAGTAACGAAACGACTAGTCGCTTTAGCTCAACAACAATTACGTGGATAATACAATAACCTATGGCTTAGAGGCAGATATTCTCTGCCTCTTTCTATTTTTAACATACATAATCGTGCTTTTTCACATACTAGTAAGAGCAAACTGAAAGGAACGATATGTGACATGAAACGGATTAATATTAGCATGAGTCCTCCCCGTGTTCTTACTTTGTCTTTTATTACGTTATCAATTATCGGTACATGCTTATTAAAACTACCAATTGCTACAACAACTTCTATTTCATGGATCGACGCTTTATTTACAACAGTTTCTGCTTGTACTGTTACTGGGCTTGGTGTTGTAGACACCGGAAAAGTATTTACTTTGTTTGGACAGTGTGTCATTTTAACGCTTATACAAGTAGGGGGACTTGGCATTATGAGCTTTGCCGTTTTAATTGCAATTATGCTCGGCAGAAAAATTGGTCTTCAAAACCGAATTTTACTGCAACAAGCGTTAAACCAAACGAACATTGGTGGCGTCATTCGTCTTGCCAAAGCATTATTTTTATTCTCTTTTACAGTCGAATGTATCGCTACTTTGATTCTTTCTTTTGAATGGGTACCAAAATACGGGATTGCTAAAGGGATCTATTATAGCTTTTTTCATTCGATCTCTGCTTTTAACAATGCTGGTTTTTCTGTGTGGAGCGATAATTTAATGTCCCATTCTCATAGCATTCTTGTCAATCTCGTTATCTCCTCCCTCATTATTTTAGGTGGGATTGGTTTTACAGTAATCGTGGATATAAAAAGAAAGAAAAATTTTAAAAACCTTACATTACACTCAAAACTTATGCTCTCTTCTACTCTAATCGTCAATATTATTGCGACTGTTTTTATTTTTATATTCGAGTTCCACAATTCCCTTTCTATGAGAGGATTTACCCCATTTGAAGAAGGAATGGCCGCTTATTTCCAGGCGGTTTCAACTCGTACTGCCGGGTTTAATACAGTTGATATTTCTGCATTATCAAAGCCTTCCCTACTATTAATGATGCTCCTTATGTTTATTGGCGCTGGTAGTGCTTCAACCGGTGGTGGAATTAAGTTAACAACATTTTTAATCATGTTTTTTGGGGTATTTAAATTTTTACAAGAACAAGATGATATTGTCGTGTTTAAAAAATCTATTAAAGATACTCTCATTGTCAAAGCATTAACCATCACTATTATTTCCATTTCATTTATCTTTTTTGCTATTTTAATTTTAAGTATTACTGAGCGAGTTCCTCTATTGATGAGTGCTTTCGAAGTATTTTCAGCATTTGGGACTGTCGGTCTCAGTATGAATTTCACACCACACTTAACTATGATCGGAAAAGCTATTATCATCTTTATGATGTTTTTTGGGAAAATGGGACCTTTAACATTGGCTTTTTCATTTGCACGTAAAAAGAACCGAAAAATAAAATATCCGAATGAAGATATTTTAACAGGTTGACAACCGTATAAATTATCCATATAATGAGAGTACAATAGCATATCTCCAAAGGGGAGTAGCGTCCAAGAATATTTCTTGGAAACAAAGTCGTCATTACGTAGAACTTAGTTCTTCCGGCTTTGTTGGCATTTTCATTACATATGTCTAGCAAGACCTTTGCCTATTAACGGCAGAGGTCTTTTTTGTATTAATTTCCAAATTCTTCCAAAGTTAATAGGCAGGAGTATGGGGAAACTAAATAGTGGGGAAATTCTTCACTTATTTAGTACTTATAGAAATGAGAGGAGAATGTACATGGATGTATCATTATTATTGGAGTATGGTTGGGTATTACTCATCCTAATTGCACTAGAGGGGATTTTAGCGGCTGATAACGCTCTCGTTCTTGCAATTATGGTAAAACATTTACCAGAAGAAAAACGAAAGAAGGCACTATTTTACGGATTAGCGGGGGCATTTGTTTTCCGTTTCGGATCGTTATTTATGATTTCGTTCCTAGTCGACGTATGGCAAGTGCAAGCAATCGGTGCCATTTACCTTATGTTTATCGCTGGTAATCACTTATTTAAAACGTATGTTAAAAAGAATACGGATGAAGAAACAGAAGAAAAAGAAGCAAAGAAAAAACAAGAGAACTTTTGGTGGACTGTATTTAAAGTTGAGGTTGCTGATATAGCCTTCGCAGTTGATTCAATTTTAGCTGCAGTTGCATTAGCAATGACTTTACCAAAAACAGGATTAGGTACAATTGGTAGTCTTGATACTGGGCAATTCGTTGTTATCTTTGTAGGTGGACTTATCGGGTTAATCATTATGAGATTTGCAGCAACTGCTTTCGTACAAATCTTAAAACGTAAACCAGGACTTGAAACTGCAGCATTCTTAATTGTAGGTTGGGTTGGTGTGAAACTAGCAGTTTATACATTAGCACACCCTGCATTAAATGTAATTCCGCATTCATTCCCAGAATCTACACTATGGAAGCTTACATTCTGGATTGTATTAGTCGGAATCGCAGTTGGCGGTTGGTTCTTCTCGAAAGAAGTAGAAGTAAAAGTAGAAAAGAATTTAGACGAAAAAGCGCTGTAATTACAGCGCTTTTTCTTTTTCCCTTCCCCCCTCAATGTCCAGAAAAAATTCTATTATACTACCATTTGTAAGCGTTTTCTCAATATATGTATGTCCTTTTTGTGAAACATTGCACAAACTTATTGAAACTAAGAACAATTCCATGTACTTTATTCATATAAGGAGTATTTATAGATGATGTACTAAAGGAGCGTATTACTCATGCTAGAGCAAGGAATAGATTATGTTGTCAAACTGGCTAAGAGCAAAAAACAAATGCTAGATACAAACCCGATGCAATATTTCATTCGTGCCGCACTTGCGGGTATTTATATCGGTTTTATTATTGTACTATGTTTTAAATTAGGTAACTTTTTTCACATTGCAGATTCACCGGCAACTTATTTAGCTGCTTCTATGTTTTTCGGAATTGCCCTCGTACTTATTATATATGGCGGTGCTGAATTGTTTACTGGAAACACAATGTACTTCACTGTAGCAACTTTAAGAAAAGAAACAACGATTTCTGATACACTTCGTAACTGGGTCGCTTGTTATGCAGGGAATTTAGCTGGAGCTTTATTCTTTGCCTTACTATTTTATGCAACTGGAATTTTCGAAGCAATTGATCACGGCCATTTCATGAATAAAGTAGTAGAAGGAAAAATGAATACACCTACAATACAATTATTCTTTAAAGCAATTTTATGTAACTGGCTTGTATGTCTTGCGTGTTTCTTACCTTCTCAAGTGAAAGGTGATACAGCAAAAATTATG
This sequence comes from Bacillus sp. AY3-1, assembly GCF_008368785.1. Taxonomy (NCBI): domain Bacteria; kingdom Bacillati; phylum Bacillota; class Bacilli; order Caryophanales; family Bacillaceae; genus Bacillus; species Bacillus sp. AY3-1. Next base: position 32,568 of record NZ_QORZ01000014.1, read on the forward strand.
ATGATGATGCTACTCGTTTTCACATTCTTCTTATCCGGTTACGAGCATAGCATTGCAAACTTATCACTGTTTGCTCTATCTTTAGTTTCACCGCATCCGGAGACAATTTCTTTTGCAGGTGCTATTCATAACTTAATTCCAGTTACAATCGGTAACATTATTGGCGGGTCCGTCTTTGTCGGCATGGTATACCATTACTTAACAAAGAAAGTACCTGACGTGAAACAAGAAGAAACTGAATTAGTAGCGGCTCAACAAGAAGAAATCATTCCGTTACAAGCACATATGAAACATTAAAAACTCCAAAGTTTTACTTTGGAGTTTTTAGCTCCCCACATATTTAACAATAAGGTGCGGATTAATTCCGCCTTCTTCCTTTCCCTTATTAATTCTCTGTTTCATCTTGTGCATACCGATGACATCATTCGTATGAAGGTGAATTTCATTTACATATAAACCCTCTTTACAAAAAGCCTCTACAAAATCTAATCCATTTCTTTTCCCCCATCCCATATTAAAATCAAGGGAAAGAATATTCACATCATAATCCCGAACCATTTGCAAGGCACATTCTACTGTAGTGGCGGGCACATACCCGTACGGACAACTTCTTTGATCATCCATATATACATTCATGTTCTATCCTCTCTCTATTTTGTATACGTGAACAACATGTAACATATTGCCCCAAGGCTGATAAAAGGACCGAACGGAATTTGGCTCCTCATTTTTATACGTTTTAATACTATACCAACTCCAAAGAAACAAAGACTAAAGCAAGATGCTAAAAATAAGATCATAAAAATCCCTTTCAGTCCCACTATAAATCCAAGTAACGAAAGTAATTTTATATCTCCTCCACCAAGCCCTTCTGGATATATCTTTTGCATGCAATATAACAAAATGAATATAACGCCACTACCAACTATACTATCTGTCCAAGTCACTAACGGCACAAAAACACATTCTAAAATGAGTAAACAGACAAACCAAGCTAAAATACGATTGGGGATTAACATATATATGTAATCTGTAACTGAAATAATAAGAAGTAGAGAAAAAAGCGATAAAATGATGATAAGCTCCCGTTCCACCCCAATCATATATACAGTAAGAAGAAATATCATTCCTGTTACAAGTTCAAATACTACGTACAAAATTGAAATTTTCCTCTTACAATTCGTACAACGTCCTCTTTGTATACAAAAAGAAATGATTGGAATCAATTCTTTTGGCTTTAGCACATACTTACAATAATGACAATGTGAACGCGGGGTAATGATAGACTCACCTAGCGGTACTCTCATCGCAATTAACATAAAAAAAGAACCAAACACCATCCCCACTAACAATGCATATAAATAAGTGAACATCCCTTCCTCTCCTTTCCAGAAGAACATAGCAAAAAAAGGAGAGAAATTCTACTTCATATTATTTCTATTCTATTAAAAAAGCAGGCCATTTTCTGGCCTGCTTTCCCCTCTTTTATACGATGAAATATACTGCTTTTAATGGTCCGTGTACTCCGACAACAAGATTCATTTCAATATCTGCCGAGTTACTAGGTCCTGTAATAAAGTTAATACAAGATGCTACTGCCTCGCCATTTTCTACACGTGTGTTCATATCCTGAACTGCTTGTGTAATACGAGGCACAAGTGTTTCACGTGGAATAATAGCAAAGTATACAGTCGGTAAAAAGTGTAAAGAACGACCTTGGCCTTTATGACTTTGTACAACAATCGTACCAGATTCAGCTAAAGTATAATCACTAAATGCGATTCCAATATTCGCTCTTTCTGCGATACGCATATTCTCTTCTTTTTTCTCAGGATCCCATACATTCACTTCAACATTTTGCTTTGGAAGCTCTTCTTTAAATAAAGAAGTCAATCCATAAGAATCAAAACGTTCGTCTGCCGATAACATAATAGGTCCCCCGCCGTTTTCCACGATTACTTTTTGAATATCTTCACGTAAACGGTCTTTTGTCGTTTCCACTACAGTTGTATGAATGTTTGTACATTGATTTTTAAATACTTCTAACAATTCTTCTTTTGAATAATCTTTTAGCGTTTCTACATTCACATTACTTTTCCATGCTGGACGCTTTACGCCTTCCGTTTTCCGCTCACGTCCAAGTTCTTTTGCAATATTATCTAGAAAGGACTCACGGTTTTGAATTAATCCTGTCATTATTTGTCCCCGCCTTTCTTATGATCTTTATACCAATCACGGAATCGTTCTTTACTTGGAGCCGGGAATTCACGAATATCTGTCCAGTTTTTAAGTGGCCCAACACCTTTTGATACACGGTTGCCCGATGTAAATGGACTCATTGCTGCTGGCGCCATTTTTGATCCCATTTTATATAAAGCTGCTGAAGATGCACCCATACTAAACATTTTCATTGCTAATTTTTCTGCAAGTGGTGCACGTCCTTCTTGCTCAACAATTACTTGACGATGTTTTAATAATAAATCATGCAATGGTATTTTTACTGGACAAGCTTCTGTACACGCTCCGCATAAACTAGAGGCATATGGAAGCTCTTTGTAATCATCGTATCCACCTAAAAGTGGTGTTAATACCGCACCGATTGGCCCTGAGTATATAGAACCATACGAATGTCCACCAACGTGACGATATACAGGACATACGTTAACACAAGCAGCACAACGAATACATTGCAATACTGAGCGGAATTCAGACCCAAGAATTTGAGAGCGGCCATTATCAACAACAACTAAGTGGAATTCTTCTGGTCCATCTACTTCCTCTTCTTGGATTGGTCCCGCTACAGTTACATAACTTGTTAATTTTTGCCCTACTGCACTACGACATAGTAAACCAACTAAAACATCTAATTCTTCCATTGTCGGAACCATACGTTCCATACCCATTACTGCAATTTGAGTTTTCGGAATCGACATAACAAGATCGGCATTACCTTCGTTCGTTACTAAACAAAGAGAGCCAGTATTTGCAACTGCAAAGTTACAACCTGTCACACCAATTTCTGCATCCATAAATTTCTCACGAAGTTGTTTACGAACAAACTTTGTCATTTCATATGGATCATCAGAATTTTCATAGCCAAGCTTTTCTTTAAATACATCACGAATTTGCGTTCTGTTTTTATGAAGTGCGGGCGCAATAATATGTGAAGGTGGATCGTTATCTACTTGCAAGATATACTCTCCTAAGTCACTTTCTAACACTTCACAACCAATCTCTTCAAGGGCATGATTCATACTAATTTCTTCAGTTACCATTGATTTTGATTTTACAACTTTCTTCGCTTGTTTCTTTTTTGCAACGTCTTGAATATACTTTGCTGCTTCCTCTTTCGTTTTCGCAAAGTACACATGTCCGCCTCTTTTTGATACATTTTCACTTAACTGCATTAAGTAATAATCAAGGTTTTCTAACGTATGTTGGCGAATTTGTTCACCTAGTTCACGCCACTCTTCCCAGTTTCCTAATTCTTCCGCTGCTTTTAAGCGATTCGTATATAAGCGCGTTTGCGCAGAAGATACTGCTCCGCGCATAAAAGAATCTTGAATTCCATCGCCAACGCGATCATTAAATTTTTTCTCACTGATTTTCATAGACATAGCTTATGTTCCCCCTTCATGAGCGACTATTTAGTACCTCAGCAATATGCATTACTTTTATTTCTTTTCCTAAACGCTCAATACGTCCGCCAATGTTTAACAAACACCCACAATCTGCACCGATTAAATAATCAGCACCTGTTTCCATTGCACTATCTACCTTTTCATCTACCATTTGCTCAGAAATTGGAGTCATCTTCACTGAAAACGTTCCCCCAAACCCACAACAATTTTGTTCGTTTGGCAGTTCTCTCACAGTTAATCCTTTTACGTTTGATAATAAAATTCCTGGTGCTTCTTTTACTCCAAGCAGGCGTGTCATATGACAAGATTTATGAATAGTAGCTATCCCTGGTAAGCTTGCACCAACATCTGTCACTTTTAAAACATCTACAATAAATTGTGTAAATTCATATGTTTTATCAGCAACCTTTTGTGCACGTTTAGCCCACTTCGGATCATCTTTAAAAACATGCGGATACTCATGAAACATTGTCGCACAAGAACCAGATGGTGTAACGATATATTCTGCATCTTCGAAAGTTTCAATCATATGTTTCATCGCTTCTTTTGCTGCTTCTACATGGCCGCTATTATAAGCAGGCTGACCACAACAAACTTGTGCTTCTGGAAATTCAATTTCACAACCTAAACGCTCCAACACTTCAACTGTTGCTTTGCCGACGTTTGTTTCAAACATATCGACTAAACAAGTAACAAATAAAGTAACTTTCATAATTATTACTCCCCCTTTTTACAACTCCACCAACAAACATATGGTCATCAGATGACTGAGAAAAGAAGAAGTAGGCTCAACCATGGCCTATCCTCTCCCTCTTCTAAAGAAAACGCTTACTTAATCTTTCTCTATTTTATCAAAAAATTTGATTTTTAAAAGATTAAATTACGAATTTATATCGTTTTTACCTGTGACAATATGTTCTACATTTGTTAAATGATCTAGCATTGCTTGCTGCGCTAATTCTACATCTTGCTTTAACACTGCATCATATATAACTTGATGCTCTTCTATAAGTCGTTCTGATGTTGTTTGTTCACCATATAAAATAATGCGTCTTGATTCACCAATCGTTTCAGCAATCATCTCTGAAACGTGATTCATGAGTTCAATCAAAATGTTGTTATGCGAAGACTCCGCAATTCCCATATGGAACTGAAAATCTGCTTTTTCGCCAGCCTTTTCATCTCCAATGCTCTTTGCCATTTCATCTAACCAATGCTTCATATTTTGCAAATTATCTTCCGTACGTTTTGCCGCAGCTGCTCGAACTGCCCCCACTTCAAGCACCTTTCGTACTTCTAATAAGTTTAAAATATCTTCTTTCTTCATTAATAATTTATTGTTTAATGATTTTGTTAATGAAGAAGAATCGAAATTCTTTACATATGTACCTTCTCCTTGTTTCATCTCAATTAAGCCCATTGCTCTTAGCGCACTTAGCGCTTCACGAACAGCAGATCTACCAACTTGAAACTGCTCAGCTAATTGATGTACAGGAAGTAGTTTGTCACCAGGTTTTAACGTACCATTTTTAATCATTGTTAAAATAGCTTCAGATACTTCTTCGTAAATCTTTTTCGGTTTAATAGATTTGTACTCCAGTTAAATCACCTCAGTATCTTCCAAACAACAATTGAAACGATTTATAAGAACTTTGCATCATAACTATTTTAGAACGAATTGGTAAGAAGTACAAATGTTTTGTTCATAAAATCGTCAAATTTTTAATATTTATTTGATATTAATTTATATTTATTCCTCTATTCGTTTGCACTCATGAAGAAAAGCATGTCCTTCACGTTAGAACATGCTTTCTTCAACTTGTATTTTCAATTTAAAACTAACCGTCGTTCCATGCCCTTTTTCACTTTCAATTCGCCACTGTCCATCATGTATATGAACAATTTGTCTGACAATGGCAAGGCCTAAACCTGTTCCCCCATGTTGACGACTTCTCGCTTTATCAACGCGATAAAAACGTTCACCAAGATTTTCTAAATGCTCTGTTTCAATACCGATTCCTGTATCTTTTATGTTTAATTCACAGTAATCATCTATCTGCCTGAGTGTTATCATAATATCCCCGTTTTGATTTGTATACCGTATCGCATTATCTAACACGTTATGAAGCACTTGTTGCATGCGATCCTCATCAATCATTACAATGATTTCTGGATTTAAATTTGTTGAAATACGAATTTTCTTTTCTATAAACTTAATCTCATACGTATCTAACACATCTTCAATCAGTTGTGAAAAAACGATAGGCTGTTTCTTTAACGGAAAATGTTCACCTTCTAATTGTGCTAAATCTAATAAATCATGAACGAGACGCTGCATACGACCCGCTTCTTTATGAATGAGCTGTGTTACTTTTTCCTGCTGTGGTCCCTTCGCTACACCATCTAAAATAGCTTCACTATATCCTTTTATATAACTAAGCGGTGTTCTTAGTTCATGCGAAACGTTAGCTAAAAATTCCTTACGCTTTACGTCTTCTGTCTCTAAAGAATTTGCCATTTTATTAAATGCTTTTCCTAATCGTCCAATTTCATCTTCGGAAGAAATTGTAATCCGTTCTGAGAAATCTCCCGTAGCCAAATGATTGGCAACTCGTTCCATTTGCGAAAGCGGTCTCGTAATAGCAATAATAATCTTTCTACCAATCCATATTGTCAGTAAAGTCATAGCAAGTGCTAACGGTGCTAAAATAAGGCCCATATCATATATTAAGTCTTTTATACTTTTTAAAGGAATATAAGAATATACAATGCCAACTAACTTTTTATTTTCTAAAACAGGGATGACAACCCCCATAATATTTCGGTCAAAATGTTCCTCATAGCCTATCTTTGTCACAGTTTTTCCATCTAATAATGCTTGCCTGTCCCCTTCACTTATAAGAGAATGATGATGCACATCAAAAGGTAAACACGCGCTTAAATCACGCGGATTAGATACGAAAAGAACATCTGAACTCGATATTTGATCAAATGCTCTTACTTTCTCTTCAAAAGTTGCTATTCCTTCACGCTTATCATATTGCGCAGCAAGACGCTTCCCTTCCATTACTAATGAATCTTTTAAATTATCAACGTATAGTTTTTCATACGAGTATAAAGATACAAAATAAAGAAAGGAAACTGTTACACATACTGCACATACTACTGTAAGCCAAAGCTTCTGTACCATCGTAAACATACGTTACACCTCAAATTTATAGCCTACACCCCAAACCGTTTGAATGTAGTTTCCACTTTCTCCAAGCTTCAAACGCATCGTTTTCACGTGCGTATCCACTGTTCTTGTACTTCCGGCATAATCATATCCCCATACCTTTTCCAGCAATTGTTCCCGGCTAAATACTTGTCCCGTATGTTGGCAAAGAAAATAGAGTAAATCAAACTCTTTTACTGTAAGAGAAATCGGCTCACCATCAGCCTCAATCTTCCTACTTTTTTCATTAATAAGTATCGGTCCAAACTGAATCTCCTCTTGTTGCTCTTGCTTTGTATAACGTCTTAACACAGCTTCCATACGAGCAATTAGTTCTCCAGGACTAAAAGGCTTTACAATATAATCATCTGCTCCCATACGTAAGCCATTCACCCTATTCCACTCTTCACCTTTTGCTGTTAAAAATATAATTGGTACATCCGACGTTTTTCTAATTTCTTTACAAACTGAAAGTCCATCCATCTCTGGCATCATAATATCTAATACAACGAAATCATAATGATCAGTCTCTAATTTTTTTAGAGCCTCTTTTCCATTTTCAGCTTCTCCCCACTCGTATCCGAAATTATCTAAGTACATTCCAACAAGCTGCCTCATATCACTTTCATCATCTACAACTAGCACCCTATATTTACTCATTGTCCTTCCCTTCCCTCTCTATGAGTTGAAACGGCCCTTTTCCGACTTTAATTGTTTGTTTTATTTTCAAGCTCTTCATATCCATGACACACACTTCATCACTATCATAGCTTGCTACGTATCCTTCTGCTCCGCTCTTCAAAAATGCAAATGGATTCGATCCTACTTCTACAGAAGCCACCTCTTTATACGTACTAACATCAAACTTTCTAAGCGTATTCGAACCGTGACTTAATGCATATACATTCTTATTATCCTTCGTTATATTCACAGGCATAAACGGAGCATGTAAAGAACGTACCATTTCTCCGCTCTGCAATGAATACACTAATACTTTTTCATTGACTTGATTTCCATCACCATGTCCGCCAATCCATATTTCTTTCCCATCCGGGCTAATTGTCGCTCCCGTTGATGCTGGGGGAATCATAAAGGATTGTATCACTTCTTTTTTCTTTGTATCAATGGTCGTTAGCTTCGTATCATAAAAGTTTAATACAGATAACTGGTTATCGTGCTCTACCATCGTAATTGGTCCTTTTCCTGTTGATACACTCCCTGTCTCTTTCCCTTTTATCGTAAAGAACCTTACCTTTTGGGCAGTTTGATCGGCAGCAAATAATTGTTTTTTATCCTCGGATACAATCACATTTACAATGCCTTTTCCCGTTTTATATTTGTCCACTTGCCTTCCTTCTGCTAGTGAATATACATACATGTACTCTAACTGCTTGCCATATACAAGTATGTCCTCACCGTTTGGAAGTAGTGCAACTCCTGCCATTGGTTCATTAAGTTCCCATGTCGTAATTAACTTTTTAGTTTTTTCATCAACAAAACTAATACTACCTTCTTTTATATTCGTTGTTATAATAACACTTTTATCTTTAGCAATCGGTGTATATGAACTTCCTTGACACCCTACTAATAGAAATAAAAAACAGAGAAGAAAAACATACTTTCTCAAAAGATTCCCTCCATCTTCGGATGATTTCGTTATAATTGTAAAATAACAAATAAATGTGTGGAAAGTGTGAAATTTTCCTTTCTTACTTCATTTACATATATAATGTACAACAAATAGAATTTGAGGTGTGCAAATTATGCTTTTTCCTGATTTAGCGAATAAAATTGTACGAGAAGTACGCAGATTAATTAAAGAAAATATCATTATCATTAATATACAAGGCGTTATTATCGCAAGTACAGATGTAGAAAGAATCGGCCAATTTCATGAAGGTGCACTCCGATGCGCGAAACAAAAGAAAACTGTCATTATTACAAAAGCAGATGAACGACGTTTGCAAGGCGTAAAGGCGGGTATGAACCTCCCCTTACTATTTCATGACGAAGTAATTGGTGTCATTGGAATTACAGGCGAACCTGAAAACATTTCGCAATACGGAGAAATATTACGTAAAATGACCGAACTACTCATTCACGAAAACTACTTTTTAGAACAACTAGAACTTGAACACCGTTCTTATGAAGCATTTGTCTTTGATTGGCTTCAAAATACAGACTGGTCTCCAAGCTTTCTCGATCGCGCAAAAACACTTGGTATTGATTTATATAAGAAGAAACAACTTATTTTGTTCTCTATCGATCAAAATGACACGATGCTTCAGCGTAAGATTTGGCAACACGTACGCAATCTATTAACAAAGGAGCATCTATTTGTTCGCTGGGGAAATGATCGATTCATTTTATTTACAGCCACAAACTCCAAAGAGCAAACGTATCAATTTTTAAAAAGATTAAAGCAAGACTGTGAAACTTTGTTTTCTATTCCTTTATATATTGGGATTGGACAATCCGTTACTCCAAGTAATATGAACTTATCGTACGAACAAGCATTACAAGCTCTTTCCGTATCACTTGAAACGAAAAAAATTGTATTTAATGAAGATTTACGTTTAGAAATGTGCTTACAAGATATTTCTGCTGAAACGCGGGAACAGTTTCTAAGGCGTACCATCGAAAACTTACTATCATCTCCTGAGCTTATGCACACTTTACGCTTATTTATTGATTATAACCAATCCTATAAACAAACAGCTGAACAATTACATATACACATTAACACATTGCATTACAGACTTAAAAAAATTGAGGAGCATACAGGACTTGACCCGAAACAATTCAAAGACTTAAACATTTTATACTTCTCGCTCCTCTTATTAGATAATCACATAAAAAAGAATGATAAAAAAGATTAATCTTTAGATGATTATACATAGAAAGAATCCCCCAACTTTTTTATCATTATAATGAAAGCACTGTTACAACGTTTTTTATTATAATCAAATACGTTAACAGTTTGAGGGGGATTTCCAATGTTAGAAAAACAAATTATTCATTCATTCGTATCCATTGTTGGCGAAGATAATGTAGATACATCCAATATGGGGCGTTTAACGTATAGTTATGATGCCACTCCAAACTTCCAAGCAATGCCTGATGCAGTCATTGCTCCTCGTAATACAAATGAAGTAGCTGAAGTGTTAAAAATATGTAACACTCACAAAATCCCTGTATATGTTCGTGGTTCTGGAACAAACCTTTGCGCGGGGACATGTCCACTTGAAGGCGGTATCGTCCTTATCTTCCGCCATATGAATAACATTTTAGAAATTGATGAAGAGAATTTAACAATTACTGTACAAGCTGGTGTAATTACACTTGATATTATTAAAGCGGTAGAAGAAAAAGGTTTATTTTATCCACCAGATCCAAGCTCGATGAAAATTTCTACAATCGGCGGTAACATTAATGAAAACTCAGGTGGATTACGCGGATTAAAATATGGCGTAACACGTGATTATGTGATGGGTCTTGAACTTGTCTTACCAAATGGCGATATTATTCGTACTGGCGGTAAATTAGCAAAAGATGTAGCTGGTTACGATTTAACTCGTTTATTTATCGGTTCTGAAGGAACACTTGGCGTCGTAACAGAAGCAATATTAAAACTTGTTCCTATGCCTGAAACGAAGAAAACGATGCTTGCACTATATGAAGATATTAATGAAGCTGCACGTGCTGTTTCTTCTATTATTGCAAATAAAATCATTCCAGCGACACTTGAGTTTTTAGACCAGCCGACAATTGAAGTAGTAGAAGAGTTTGCACAAATCGGTTTACCAACTGATGTAAAAGCAATTTTATTAATCGAACAAGACGGTCCACCTGAAGTTGTCAATCGAGATATTGAAAAAATGGCTAACGTTTGCCGCTTCATGAATGCAGTCGATGTTCGCATTGCAAAAGATGAAGCGGAAGCAGATGCACTTCGGACAGCTCGCCGTAGTGCACTATCAGCACTTGCAAGATTAAAACCTACTACAATATTAGAAGATGCAACGGTACCACGCTCACAAATAGCTCCGATGGTTGAAGCTATTAATGCGATTGCAAAAAAATATAATATTCCTATTTGTACGTTTGGGCATGCTGGCGATGGCAACCTACACCCAACTTGTATGACAGATGCTCGTAATGAAGAAGAAATGCACCGAGCTGAACAAGCTTTTGCTGAAATATTTGCGAAAGCAATTGAACTTGGTGGCACAATTACTGGTGAACATGGTGTTGGTGCGATGAAAGCTCCTTATTTAGAAATGAAATTAGGTAAAGAAGGTATTGCTGCCATGCAAGGAATTAAACAAGCCTTCGATCCAAATAACATTATGAACCCTGGCAAGATGTTCGCGAAAGACACTCGCAAAAGAGTGGTGGTTGAGCGATGACAACATTAAATAAAGAAAACATTCAAAAAGAATTTAAAGAAAGATTAAGTGAAGATGAACTACTAAACTGTATGCGATGCGGTTTCTGTTTACCTACTTGTCCTACTTACATTCAATCTGGATATAAAGAATCACATTCACCACGAGGACGTATTGCATTAATGAAAGCGGTCGTTGACGGTTTAATTGAACCAGATGAAGATGTTGAAAATACATTGAATGTTTGCCTCGGCTGCCGTGCTTGTGAACCTGTTTGTCCATCAGGTGTAAATTACGGACATTTATTAGAAGAAGCTCGTGATATTATAAATCAAAACAAAAAGTTCTCGGTGCCAGTGAGAGCCGTTCGTAAAGTCGTTTTTGAAGGGCTCTTCCCCCATCAAAATCGAATGAGAACATTAACAGGGTTAATCGGATTTTACCAACGTTCTGGTTTACAAACGCTAACACATAAAATGGGTATTATGAAGTTATTCCCTGAAACACTTGCAACAATGGATCTCGTTTTACCAAAAGTCCCTAAAATGAAAGCAATGAAAGATCGTCCTGCATTTTTACCTGCTGAAAGTACAAAAAAGAAACAAGTTGCATTCTTCACAGGCTGTTTAATGGATACGATGTTTTTAGAAACAAATAACGCAACGATGAAACTTCTTCAGTTAGCTGGTTGTGATATCGTTATTCCGAAAACACAAAGTTGCTGCGGTGCATTACATGGGCATGCTGGTGAAAAGAGCGGAGCGAAAGAATTAGCGACACGAAATATAAAAGCATTCGAAGATTTAAATATCGACTATATTATTACGAATGCAGGTGGTTGCGGAGCTTACCTCGTAGACTACGATCATCTTTTAAAAGATGATCCACAGTGGGCTGAACGCGCAAAGCAGTTTGTTTCTAAAATTAAAGATATTACTGCTATTCTAGTAGAACTAGATTTCCATAAACGAAATGACTTACGACTTCCATCGCAAATTATTACGTATCAAGACTCTTGTCATTTACGCAATGTTATGCGAACATCTTCAGAACCTCGTATGTTACTAGAAGCAATTCAAGGCGCAACATATCGTGAAATGAAAGATGCGGATCGCTGCTGTGGTTCTGCTGGTATTTACAATATTGTTCATTCAGAACTATCCATGGAATTTCTAGATTATAAAATGGACCGTGTACATGAAACAGAAGCAGCAACTATTGTTACTGCAAATCCAGGTTGTCTACTACAAATGAAATTAGGCATTGAACGAGAAGGAATTTCTCATAAAATGAGAGGAATTCACATTGTAGATTTATTATTAGAAGCAATTGAAACCAACTCGTAATAACTCGTAACATACGTAATAATAGGAAAACGGCTATCTCCTTCGTCTATGTAAAGAGATAGCCGCTTTTTTGTCCGCTACAATATTAAAAATATGTTACTTTATTATAAAAAAGAACAACAGATACATTACAGTTTTGTAAAAATCAATCCAGTATATTCCTAAAAAAAACTCTCAAACCATTGATACAATAGGATTCTTCATTTTCTGTTTAGGTAAATTCATCCAAAATACCCCTCTTAAAACGAAGTATAAAAATGCTGAAAATTCCTTTTATACTCTATGTTTCTCTTATTTTTCCTCTTTTCCCCTCTTAGGATAAATTAGGTAAATTTTAAGTCTATGAATTTTTTTCCATCTTTTTTCTCACAAAATCTATGCTACGATGAATTTGTCAGTCAGACAGGCTGTCAAAAACAAATCGTGTGAAAACAAATTAAAACTTTATATAGGGGGACACACATTATGAAAAAGCGTGTTTTATTATCTGTAGCTGCTGCAACGGCTCTTACTTTAGGAGTATCTTCTCTAGATGCACAAGCTGCAACAGTACAACCATCTAACATAAAGGTTCAAAATATTCAGCATTCAAAAGTGATGATGAAGCAAATGAGCCAACAAGAATTACAAGCATTCTTACAATCTATGGGCGTGGAATCATTAGCACAATGGCAACAAGGAAACTTCCAACCAAATTGCATTATTCCTGGTCAACAACCAACTGAAAATGTTGTAACTGAGCAACCAACAGCTAAGCCAGAAACTCAAAAGCCTGCTGAGCAAAAACCAGTTGAACAAAAGCCTGCTGAAGAAGTTCAAAAACCAGAAGCTCAAAAACCTGCTGAAAACAACAATACTCAAAAACCTGCTGAACAAAAACCAGCTGAGCAAAAACCTGCTGAAGAAGCAAAATCTTTAAGCGAATTCGAACAACGTGTTGTTGAATTAACAAACGCTGAACGTGCAAAACAAGGCTTACCAGCACTAAAAATCGATACTGAATTAAGCAAAGTAGCACGTGTTAAATCTGAAGATATGCAGAAGAATAACTACTTTGATCATAACAGCCCTACATACGGGTCTCCGTTTGACATGATGAAGAAATTTGGTATTTCTTATACATCTGCAGGTGAAAACATCGCTCAAGGCCAACGTACACCTGAAGAGGTAGTACAAGCTTGGATGAACAGTGCTGGACACCGTGCAAACATCTTAAATAACGGCTTCACTCACATCGGTGTTGGCTATGTAGAAAGCGGCAACTACTGGACACAACAATTTATTACGAAGTAAATAGATTAAAAGAGTCTTCTCATAATGAGAAGACTCTTTTTTATGTTTCATAACTTTCTATTATGTATGAGTATAAAATGTAAAACATGAACAAAATAGAACCACTACTTATTACACTAAGTAATACATAAAACCCCCACTTCAAGTTCAAAAATAATGAAAATAATATACTACATGCCATCATTTGAAAAATCCGCCTACTCACTAAACGGATCTTTTGTAATTTGATTGGGTCTTTTTCCGTACTCTGAACTTGTTTAAACAACTTACTAAGCATAAAAAGAAACATACTAATCCCAATTGTTAGTCCTGTTTGAAAGGATATCATACTTCCAAAATTAATAAAGAGAATGAGCATATGGATAAACAACATAAATAAAGTAATCGTCTTTAGAAATCCACTTATAATGACATGCTCGCCTTCATTAAACTTATATATATTATGTGAAATAACATACATCAATCCATGTAAAAAAATAAGAAAAAAAGGAATAAATGCTATAACAACTTGTTTACTCATAAAATCGTTCGGCCCACCATTTTCATCCCAATGTACAGCCATCTCATTTGGTAAATATGGATAGAGGCATAGAGTAACTAAAAGACAAACGAAAAATATTCCTAGTATGTATTTATATTTGACCAAGCAATTCTCACCTCTCTTTTCTCTTAACGGCTTCGCTTCTTTTAGAGAAATTCCTGCAAGAATCTACTTTTCTCAAATTTAAACTTACACTTTACGCATTCATTCTTTGAAATTCTTTCATTGTATCATTTAATTTTGCAGGGAATGGTACATCCACTTCGATCTCTTCTTTCGTAATTGGATGTAAGAAGTTTATCTTCATCGCATGTAATGCTTGCCTGGACATATATTGCGTTTGTCCACCATATAATACATCCCCAACTAATGGATTACCATGATAGCTCATATGAACACGAATTTGATGGGTTCTACCTGTTTCTAATTGTAACGTTACGAACGTAACATTTTGGTTTTTAAAATACTTCTCTACTTTATAAAAAGTGATAGCTTGATCTCCCTTTGGAGAAACACGTCGTCTCGTCGCATGATGGCGATCTCTTCCAATAGCTGCGTCAATTGTTCCTTGCTTACCTTTTACTTTCCCTTCCACAAGCGCCGCATATGTTCTTTTAATTTTTCGTTCCATTAATAAACGATCCATAATTGCACCAGCAATTCTATGCTTAGCAAACACGACACCACCTGTCGTATCTTTATCTAACCGATGAATATGACGAACCTTCGTCTCTAAACCTTGCATTTGAAAATGAAAAGCAACAAGGTTTGCAAGTGTTCCCATCCCACCTTTTTCCGCAGGATGCGTATCCATCTTCTCAGGCTTATTTACGATGAGTACGTGATCGTCTTCATATACTACATCTAATTCACCATATTCAGGATCTACATCGTATTCTTCTTCCATAAACATATGCACTTGTAACTTATCGCCTTCTTTTAAAAGCTCATTCCATCTTCTCTGTTCTCCGTTAACGGTAATACCTTTTTCCATACGAAGCTGATGTAACAACTTTTTCGGTATTTCCCATTCTATTTTTAATAACGAATCAATACTTATGCCATTCCATTTCGCTGGAACAGTAATTTCGCACCATTCGCCCTTCTTCTTCGTTTCCATACTGTATCACCTTATTTCTATTGATTCTCTCATTGTAACGGAAAACACAATTTGATGCACCGTCAAAAATAGAGGCCAGTCTTATAGTAGACTGGCCCCCTCACGCTCTACGCCGTTTCATTTCCTGCAATACTTCTTCCGCTTTTTGCTCATACGATAAATCTTTAAAGAAATCCGCCAATCTTTTATAATCATTATACGTATCTAATAAGTCATCAATTTTTTCTACTTTCATCACTTGTTGTTTTTGCTTCATTTTTACTGGATAACGATAGCCCGATACTTCTTGTATTTTGTAATACTCATCCTCTACTTGAATGACCTTTACAAGTTCCTCCTCTTCCGCATCCATCGTATACCCATCAAAATCTCTAAGTAATTCATAAATGATATGAGTCCATTCATCTTTTGGATAATATCCTTTTTCTAACCGATAACCGACAATGCGATACATATGCCCATCGTTTTCTGCAAACTGTACTGTATCATTTAGCTTAAACTTAAAATAACGAAACATTGCCTTCACCTACTTATATGTAATGTTCTTATCACATACTATTTGCAAAATGTAGGTCTTGCTATTCATAAAAAAATACTCATCTATAAGATGAGTATTTTTTACGATGATTTTTCTCTTTTCTTTCGGAATGGTAACCACCAGTTCCAATCTCCAAACAGTTTCATTAAACTTGGTACAAGCATAAGACGAATAATTGTTGCATCAAGGAATATTGCTAATGCAACACCAAGCCCCATTTGCCGTACTGGTAAAATATCAGTAAAGGCGAACGCACCTGTTACAACAATCATAATTAACGCAGCTGATGTAATGATCCTACTTGTTGACACAAGTCCTTCTAACGTTGCTTGATCATTATCTCCTGTTTCTTCATATAACTCATGAATACGTGAAATAAGAAAAACTTCATAATCCATACTAAGCCCAAATACGAGACCGAAAATAAAGATTGGTAAGACAAATAGAACAGGACTCGCTTCTAAACCAAAATGCCCACCTTCAAATAACCAAACAACAATTCCAATTGTTGCGCTTAAACTAAGTATATTCATAATAATCGCCTTAATTGGAATGAGTATAGATCGGAATGCAAATAATAATATAACAAAGGTCGATCCAAATATAACAGACATACCAATTGCAACTTTATCTTTAATTTCATCTTCTAACTCTTGTTGGAACGTCGTCATCCCGCCTAAATAATACGTAACATCTGTTTCTTTATAATTTTGTTTAAAATCACGAACCCACTGTTTAGCAGTTTCAGTACGTGGTTTTGTTTTCAAAAAGATTTCTATCGTCGTCTTATTTCCTTTCGTATACGCTTCAAATATAGGAGCTAGTTTCGCCGCTTCTGGCGACTCTAACATTCCAGCAACTTGATCTGCTTTCATACGAGTTAACCCGTCGTATAAGCTTCTAACTTCATATACTTTCTTATCATCTTTTAACTTTTGAACGACTTCTTCTATCTTTTGTAAACTTTCTTTTTCTTTCATATCTTTTTTCGTCTCTACCACTAACGTAACATCAGCATGTTTTTTTGCAGTTTTATTAAATGCCTCTTCGTACTTCTCATATGCAATTCTTGTATCACTTTGTTTAGGTAGAGCTTCTACGTCAGGGAACTGCAAATTAGCTGTACGTAACGGTAATAAGCAAATAACAATAAACGTTGTAACAACAATAATCATTGCGATTGGATGTTTCATTACAAATTGCGCAAATTTACGCCACGCCTTTGCCGGCGTATGTGCTACTTGATTCTTTTTTAATATTCGTTTCCCAATTAATGATAATAGCGCTGGAAGAAGTGTGAGTGAGAATAAAATACTCATAATCACAACAATCATTCCGCTAATTGCGACAGACTGAATATAATCGATCTTAAAGAAAAACAAGCCGGATAATCCAACAAATACACATAATCCTGAAAATACGATAGCGCGCCCTGCTGTTTGATATGTAATTGCTATCGCTTCTTTTACCGTTCGCTTTGCAACTTCCTCTCGAAAGCGATTTACAAATAATAGCGCAAAATCAATAGATAGCGCAAGTCCAATCATCGGTGCAACATTTAACACAAAGATAGATAGTTCCTTATCGCTACCTATAAAGTATAATATGCCCATCGTACTAATAACACTAAGTGCCCCATTTACAATTGGTAAAATAGATGCCAAAAGGCTACCAAATGAAAATAGTAATACGAGAAATGCAATTGGTAATCCAATCATCTCTGCTACTTTTAAATCATTTTGCGTTCTTTCATTAATCTCTTGATTAATTTTTGGAAACCCTGTTGGTATTACTTTTAGTGCTGCATTACTTTCTTTTTCGATTTTATCAGCAAATTGCAATGTCTTTTCCATTCGTTCTTTATTTGTTTTCCCGGAAAATAAAATTGTCGCATAGCCGATATCATCTTGTAACATTTCTTTATTTTGCACTGGGTGATGGAAAGATTCATATGTCTCTTTCTCTTGTACATTCTTTACAATTCCCTCTACTTGCTTTTGAAATTCCTCATGTGAAGCACCCTTATTTTTTTCAAAAACGAGTAGAAGTGT
This sequence comes from Bacillus sp. AY3-1, assembly GCF_008368785.1. NCBI lineage: Bacteria > Bacillati > Bacillota > Bacilli > Caryophanales > Bacillaceae > Bacillus > Bacillus sp. AY3-1. The sequence goes on from NZ_QORZ01000014.1 coordinate 50,700, forward strand.
GTCTTGAGACCTCTTAAAATCTTTATCTAAAATTTCTTTCGTTTTTTGATAGTCCCCTTCCGTTTGGAAACCATCACCGCCTAATACTCCCGGCAGCTTTGGAGCGAAAATACCGAGTGCGATCGCAACCAATAGTAACGCTACAATTACTGTATAACGAAACTGATACAAAAAAGCTCCTAATTTCCCCCACTTATCTACTTTATGTACATTTGTTTTCACACATTTTCACCTACTTTAAATAATTCAATTGTCATTTATACTGTATCACATCTTCGTACAAACAAAAAACGTCTGGAAACGCTATAATGATAGTTTTTCCAGACGTTTTTTATCTCTCTTTATTAAGTCCCAATCTCTTGGTAAGTAAACGATGGCAGTAAATCGCCATAATTAACAAAATACCACCTACGCAATAACCAGCTAAAATATCAGTTGGATAATGTACATTTAAAATAACTCTACTTAATCCAATCGATACAATTACAATTCCCATCAAAATCGTTATAACATATTTTCCAGTTACACTCTTCAAATTTGCCGCAATAATATAAGTAAGAAACCCGAATGTCATAATAGATAACATTGCATGTCCACTAGGGAAGCTATACCCAAGCGCATCCAACGTTTCATTTAACGATGGGCGCTCCCTTTTCACAATTTCTTTTATCCCTTTATTAACAAGATGTGTTATTAAAATGCCCATTGGATACACGATCATCGCAGCATAATAACGTTTTCTCCAAAAAACAAGTAAACTTATAGCCAGTGTAGTTACGATCCCGATAGCAGAACCTAATTTTGTATAGTGTGAGAAAAATGTAAGCGAACCTTCTGTTTGTAATCCTTTTACTAATGCTCGGACATATGTATCCATCACTGTAACGCCACCCGCATGTACACGCCAAGCAACAATGCCAAATACAGCAAGTAATAAAACGATACATACTACCTCATATTGATGCAACTTCTTTTTCAAGCGATTTCCTCCTACTATGAAAAAATGCGATTTCTATTTTAGAAACCGCATTTCCTTACTTATTTACCTTTTGTTTTTAACTCTGTCCAGTAACGATCATAGTCTTTTAGCTTATCGTCTACATCAACAAGCCATTCTGTACGATCTAATTCTTCTTTCGTTAAGAAGATCATATGATTATCACGATATTCTTTACTATGAAGAGGATGAGCTTTTTCATTAGGATTACTGTATCCAATTGACTCGTAGTTTTTCACACTTACTTTTTCATCTAATAAGTAGTTCATAAACTTCTCTGCAAGCTCTTTGTTTTTCGCACCTTTTGGAATTGCTAACGTATCAGCCCAAATTGTGCCGCCTTCCTTTGGTACAACGTACTCTACATCTTTATTATCTTTTGCGATAAATGCTGCATCTCCAGACCAAACTGTTCCGATCCAAGCATCTTCTGTAATGAATTTTTGTTTAATATTATCTGTATCAAATGCTAATAAGTTTGGAAGCAACTTCTTTAAATCATCTGCTGCTGTCTTTAACTGTGTATCGTCTTTCGTGCTGTTTGAGAATCCATGCTTCTTAAGACCCATACCTAATACTTCACGAGAATCATTTAATAAAGTTACATGCCCTTTATATTTCTCATTCCATAGGTCAGCCCAGCTTGTAGGAGCTTCTTTCACATACTTTTTATTGTATGCAATACCTGTTACGCCCCAAGTATATACTAAAGAATATTTATTCTCTGGATCAAACGCCGGTGTTTTGAAGTTAGAAACCATATTTTCGATATTTGGGATATTCTTTTTGTCTAACGGCGCTAATAAATCCATTTTCGCCATTGTTTTAACCATGTAATCAGACGGCTGAATTAAATCATACTTCGCGCCACCTGCTTGTAATTTCGCAAGCATTTCTTCATTACTTGCATACTTATCATAGTTAATTTTCACGTTATATTTCTTTTCAAAATCTCTTAGCACTTGCTCATCAAAATTGTCAGCCCAGCTATAAATGTTTAACTCTTCTTTCTTTTCACCACAACCAGCAAGTACACCAGCAACAAGGCTAAAGCTAATTGCTGCGCCGGCTAATCTTTTCATTAATTTCATCGGTTTATTACCTCCTCGTACTTTCTATATCGTTCGTATTATAAAGGAAGGTGTCCTCCAGAGTTTTCTTCACCATCTGCACCTTTGTTACGGAAGATTTCAGATAGAACCATTAATCCTACGATAGCTACAATTAAAATTGTAGAAAGTGCATTAATTTCTGGTGATACTCCGCGCTTAACCATACTGTAAATGTATAATGGCAATGTTGTTGATCCTGGTCCTGATACGAAGAAACTAATTACAAAATCATCAATTGATAATGTGAATGTTAATAATGCGGCCGAAATAACTCCTGGTGCAATTGCTGGGAACGTTACATAACGAAACGTTTGCCACGGCGTTGCTCCTAAATCATTCGCAGCCTCTTCTAAATCACGTCCCATACCAGAAAGACGCGCTGCTAAAATAACGACAACAAATGAAATACTAAATGTAATGTGCGCAATAATAATTGTTGTTTTGCCAAGTTCCATACCTAATTGACTAAATAAGATAAGTAAAGATAATCCCATTAAAATATCAGGAATTAAAATTGGTAAATACACAAGACCGTTAATAGCCCCTTCATAACGATATTTATAACGATGTAACGCAATCGCGAAAATCACACCAAGAACTGTCGTTACAACCGTCGTTACGATCGCAATCGTCATACTATTTACAAACGCATCAATAACATCTTGCTTTTGAAATAAATCTGTATACCAATGGAATGTAAAACCTTCCCATTCCGCATTAATGCGAGAATCATTGAAGGAATATACCATTAAAACCATCATTGGAAAATACAAGAACAATAAAATTAACCAAGAATAAGAAACTAAAAACTTCTTCATCTTTGCCTATTCCCCTCCGTTCCCATCATATTTATATACTTTCGTTGCACGATAATATAAGTAAATTAACAGAACAGAGAATAGAACAACAATCATAGATAACGCAGATCCAAACGGCCAGTCACGCGCTCCTAAGAATTGATTTTGAATTACGTTTCCAATTAACGCTACTTTCGATCCACCCATAACGTCTGATACAACAAACATTCCGATAGAAGAAACAAACACTAAAATAGAACCAGTAGCAATCCCTGACATCGTCATTGGTACTGTTACATTCCAAAATGCCTTTGCTGGTGTTGCTCCTAAATCATAAGCTGCTTCTAGCTTACGCTTATCAAGCTGCTCAATCGCTGCATACACCGGTAAAATCATAAATGGTAATAAAGAATAGACCATTCCGAGTATTACAGAAGGTGTGTTATATAGTAAATTTAAAGGTTCACTTATAATACCTAGTTTCAATAGCAATGTGTTTACAAGACCTTGTGAACGTAAAATAACAATCCATGCGTATGAACGAACAAGGAAGTTAATCCAAAACGGGATCGTTGCCAATAATAAAAGAATTGAACGGTATTTGCGATCAACAATTGTAATTGTATAAGCAAATGGATAACCAATTACTAAACAGATTACTGTTGTAATAACTGCAATCTTAACAGTTTCCCATAACGTTCCCATGTATAGTGGATCAAACACACGAGCTATATTCTCTAACGTAAATTGCATTTCCACTGTTCCGTATGCTCCGCGCTGCATAAAGGCAAATGCCAATACAAACAGAAGGGGAATTAGGAAGAAGATTAACAGCCACGCGACTGTCGGTAGTGCGAGTAATTTCCCTTTTTTCAATTTAAGGTCACCTCGTCCTCTTGCTCCCAGCCTACGTATACATTATCTCCAATGCTCCACTGCGCTGCTTCTTCAGCAGTTTGATATGCCATTAGTAATTCTGATGTTTTCTCGTCACGTACATACAGCTTTTCCATATTTCCAACAAACTCAACGTCTTCAATATGTCCAAGATGGTATTCTTTTAAAATCGGCTCTTCAACCGAACGTACTTTTACGTTTTCAGGGCGAATTGCTACATAGCCTTCCCCGTTTTTCACAATATTATTTTCACCGATAAATGTCGCAACGAACATTGTTTTCGGCTTATTGTAAATTTCTTTCGGCGTTCCAATTTGCTCAATATGTCCTTTATTCATAACGACAATACGATCACTCATGCTCATCGCTTCTTCTTGATCGTGCGTTACGTATATGAATGTAATTCCTAAATTACGTTGTAAGTTTTTCAATTCACGTTGCAAATCTTTTCTTAACTTAAAGTCTAACGCCCCAAGTGGCTCATCTAGTAATAATACACGCGGGTTATTTACAATCGCTCTCGCAATTGCTACACGCTGCTGCTGTCCACCAGAAAGCTTTGCAGGTTTACGATTACGGAACTCAAGTAACTGCGTTAAACGCATTGCCTCTTCAGCACGCTCTTTCTGCTCTGCTGCCGGTACTTTCTGCATTTTCATACCGAAACAAATATTTTTCTCCACATTCATATGTGGGAATAGCGCATAATGTTGGAACACTAAGTTCATATGACGCTTATATGGTGGCAAATCGTTAATCTTTTCATCATCTAATAAAAGATTCCCTTTAGTTGGCGTTTCAAAGCCTGCGATCATGCGAAGTAACGTTGTTTTCCCGCAACCACTCGGCCCTAAAATCGTTAAAAATTCCCCTTCTTTAATGTCTAAAGAAAGAGGTGGGATAATCACTTGATTTCCAAAATGTTTTTCTACTGCTTCAACTTTAATAATCTTTTTCATTTTCCCGTCCTATCTACCTTAAATTTTAATTTTTATATTCATGAATAAATATTTATGTTCTATAGACTATTTTTTGTTTCGATCCAAACAAAAATGGTTGTTTAGCGTTCTCTTCTATTCTTTATGTAGTATGTTTGATTCATTTTTGCATGATACATATGTCGAACAGAAAAACCCCTTCCATTACGAAGGGGCTATTATCATACGGCTACGCCTACTGATAAACACCATCATCATTTTAACAACTTTCGTATGAATTTTAAAGCACTTTTTGTAGAAGAGTAACGAATTTTCATATCGAATGCCGTAGATTGGGCTAAAATGCTTTTATAATGTGAAAAAGTCCGAAAACTTTCTTCCCCATGATAACTACCTAATCCACTACTTCCAACACCACCAAAAGGTAAATATGGCGTTGCAAGATGATAGACAACATCATTAATACAGCCTCCACCATATGAAATATTACTTGTCACTTTCTTTTGTACTTCTTTATCTTCAGAAAATACATATAACGCTAACGGCTTCGGATGTTGCTGAATTGTGCCAATTACCTCTTCTATGTTGTCGTATTCTACAATTGGTAAAATCGGACCAAAAATTTCATCTTCCATAACAGTACTTTGCCATGTAACATTCGTTAACACTGTTGGTTCTATATGTAAAGTTTCTTTTTTATAGTTCCCGCCGATTACCGTTTTACCATCTTTCAAAAATGAACATAAACGTTCAAAATGACGTTCAGTCACAATTCGTACATAATTGTCATTGTTTAGTGGATCTTTTCCATACTGCTCCGCAATTTCGTGTCGTAATGCCTCGATTAACTGTTCTTTCACCGAAGCATGCACATACATATAATCAGGCGCTACACACGTTTGCCCTGCATTTAAAAACTTCCCCCAAACAATTCGTCTTGCTGTTACATCTATTTTTGCATCTTTATGTACAATACATGGGCTTTTTCCCCCAAGTTCTAACGTGAGTGGCGTCAACCGTTTCGCTGCTGCTTCCATCACAACTTTTCCAACACCTACACTACCTGTAAAGAAAATATAATCAAACGGTTCCTTTAACAATTCCGTACTCTTTTCTACACCGCCTTCTACTACCGCTACAAGCTCTTCTTGGAATAATTCCTCTAACATCCTCGTAAGCACTTTGGAAACGTTTGGCGTTAGCTCTGACGGCTTTAAAACAATTGTATTTCCAGCCGCCAACGCTCCTACAAGAGGTGCAATTGCTAATTGAAACGGATAGTTCCACGGTGCAATAATAAGTGTCACACCGTACGGTTCAGGAACTACTTTCCCCTTTGATCCAAAATGAGTGAGTGCTGTTCGAACCCGCTTCGGTTTACTCCACGATGAAATATGCTTCAATTGAAAGGAAATTTCTTTTAATACATATCCAACTTCCGTTGTAAACGACTCATGAACTGACTTATTTAAATCTAATTTCAATGCCTGAAATATTTCTTCTTCAAAGCGCTGAATGCCTTCATAAAGCTTCTTCAAATTATTCTTTCTCACTTCTACACTTCTCGTATGGCCATTATAAAAATATGCTTTTTGTTTATTTACAATAGAAGAAACACTCATTCATTCACCTTCTCCCACTATTTTTATCCAATTCTTTCATTATTTATATAGACTTCATATATAATAAATTTCTATTCGTAAAGTTACATTATATATAATTTCTTCTTTTATATAAAATTCATTGCTCACAAAAAAACTACCGAAAGAAAATCTTTCGGTAGTTTTACTGTATTAACGATATAAACGAACAGCACCTGCAGAATTATCATCAGCTTGTCCTACTACTTCAAACTTCAGGCCAAGATTCGGTAAAATACGTCCTGCATCTGGAATCTGTTTATTAATATACGTTTTCGAATCATCAAACTTCGGTACGCCTGCTAAGCCATTATACGTATACGTTCCACGCGTTGGAGATACAACTTTCCAAGCTGGCGTTTTATCAAATGAGAACGCCGCATCAGCGATTTGGAATCGTGTACTACTTGCTACTGTTGGTTTACCATTTAAAGTTCCAACAATTGCTTCTGGATGAGAATCAACTACGCCAAGGAAACCATGTCCTGGATGTAAACCAACCCAGTTATCTGTATAAGCTGAGTCTGCATACCATACAACCATACCTGTGTTGTATTCTGGACCGCGAGCATATTTCAATGCGTTATCCGAACCAGCATAGTTTCTCCACTCTACATAATAGTTATGTTTTTTCTTCTCTGTTCCATTAGATACGGCGAATCCATCTAATTTGAACTGCGGTGTACCTTCTGCATCATCAGAGAATACTACTTTACCGTCTACATTTAGTGATGCATTATCAAGTAGGAAACCGTTTAATGCTAAACCACCGTCTGTAATGTACTCAAATGTTAATTTTACTTTCTTACCTTTGAATTGGCTTAAATCGTATGATTTATCAATCCATTTTCCATTTGTTGAATGTGCATTTCCACTATTTGCTTTCTCACCAAGTTTTTCGATTAATGTTTGTTGACCATCTTCTGTTACAGCATGTACTTCAAGAAAATCATACTCTGCTTCAATTTCATACAATGACTTGAAATCAAATTTCGCAGTCGTTGCATTTGTTAAATCGAACAGTGGCGTCTCCATTTTTGTGTGAAGATTGTCACCTTTTGTGCTGTAGTAATACTGCTTACCAAATGCTGGAGCAATTGTTTTTATATCTTTATCTGGCAAGTTAACACGAATCATACCTGGGCGGTTAGATTTCGTAACACTTTGGTCTAAATATGTTGCTAGACCGATACCTTTATTCAATTTCTCGTAATCTACTTCTACGATATTTGCCCAGTTACCACCGATTGTTTTTTGGAAAAACTCTTTATTTTGTGGTGAGAAACTCGTTGGCGTTGTTCCTGCAATGTTACCAGCCCAGCTTCCGCCACTCATAACAGACCAAGCTTGAATTGGTTCACCGTCACCAGTATAGTCTGTATCATACTCATCTGGAAGACCTAAATCATGACCATATTCATGTGCGAATACACCAACTGCGCCATCTTCTGGTTCAATTGTGTAGTCGAATGCTGCGATCTTTCCACCCCAATATGGAACTTTCGCTTGTGTGCCTTCGATTGGGAATGGTTTTGGTCCAACAGTCCAGCGATGTGACCAAATTGCATCGTCACCTAATTTACCGCCACCTGCTTCTTGTCCAACACCCGCATGGATAATCATTAAGTGATCGATTAAACCGTCCGGTTGTTTTTGATTTCCATCGCCATTTACATCATATTGATCGAATTGGTCAAACTCTGATAAATCAATACCGCTATCTACAGCTGCTTTTAATGCATCTTTTACTAAATCACGTGGTCCTTTTGGCCCTTTATTATCATGACCTGTCGCACCATCTGCACCGTAATCAGCAGCTTTACCAGGAACTGTTAACCATTTTGTAACTGTTCCGTCTACTGTATAACTACCGCCAGATTGCTCTTCGTAATATTGTTTAAACGTTTCGATTTTGCTGCCATCCTCTAATGCGAATGGCTCATTACCGAATAACATTTTTTCATAATGTTCTTTGTTAAAATCGTCAGTATACATATAACCGGGTTCTTTATCAATATTGTTATGTTTAAAGTCAGCGTACTCTACAAGTAAAACGAGTACTTTGTCTTTACGAACTTCACCGTTATATTCTTTTCCCTTTGCTGGAGAAGTTGGTACTTTACCATTTAGACCACCCTTAACTGGGCCTGTCGCTGCAGGTGTTCCTGTTGCTGGTTTGTCTAACTTTTCTTTCGTATCAGCTTTCGCATCTTTCACTTTCTTTAAAAAGTCAGATGCTTCTTTCGTAAGTGGGTCCCCATTTGATACTTCTTTCCCAGGATTTTCACCCTTTTTGTTCTCTACGTATTTTTCGACGGCTTTCTTTGTTTCTGTCTCTGAAGCCTTCGAATCAATTACCCCACGGTTTTTTAGCGCATTTGCTAAACGTTCTTCTGGAATTAAATGATCATCGACTGGACTCGTAGCTGTCTTATTCACAGGTGTTTCAGCATATGCAGACTGGCCACCCGCTCCGAATGAAAGACCTAACACAGCTGTCAAAGCGATTGATGACAAAACTTTGAACGGTTTCTTGTTCATCCCTTATTTCCTCCCCTAATAAAAAATATGTATTACAAATTGAATTTTATTAAAAATTCAATATTTTTTCAATATTTAGTTATATTATGTAATTTTTTTAACATATTTGTAAAAATTCCATAGTTAGCATACGAATATATCACAATTCAACAATATTTTCTGAAAATATTGAAAATATTTGCCAGAAACTTTATAATCGCCATAGAGGGAATTTAATGGGGATTTTATCTTTGTTTTATCTACAAAATATTTGATAATTCACTATATAAAACACAAAATACGATTGCTTATCATATATTCTGTAGCAGCAGTTATGACCGATAATTAGGGAGGAATTACATTTGTACAAAGATAAGACTGACGCACTGGACCAAGAATGGATTGATTTAATACTTGAAGCTCTAGACGCTGGTATCGCCCTGCAAGATATCGAACATTTTTTCCAACGTATGAAGCCATCCAGCCAGGCTCAATAGGCTTGTTCTTTTTAACGAAGTTTATGTTATAATAATGACATCATAAGACGACTACATATTGATAGAAAGGTGCGCAAATATGATTGGAGAACGTATAAAACGCCTTCGCTTACAAAAAGGTATTTCATTAACTGAACTTGCCGAAAAAGCTGGTGTTGCTAAATCTTACATTAGTTCTATAGAACGAAATTTACAAAAAAACCCTTCCATTCAGTTTCTTGAAAAGATCGCAGCAGTTCTACAAATTCCAGTTGACACTCTACTTCATGATGAAACAACAAAGGAAAATCATTTAGACTCCGAATGGACACAACTCGTTAAAGATGCGATGAGCTCCGGCGTCTCCAAAGAACAATTTCGTGAATTTCTTGAATTTACAAAATGGAAGCAAGATCAAAAATAATAAATAGAAAGAAGTGCTTACAATTCGCACTTCTTTTTTCTTTATAAAAAAAAGCGGGGGATACCCGCTTTTTTATTATTTTTCTTCTCCAGCTTCTTGGTTAGCATTGAATGTCCATTCTAAGTTCAATGAATCACCTTGGAAGATATTTTGTTCTTTCCCATTATCTACAAATTCAAATTGTACCCACAGATAATCCTCTGTGCCTGCTTCTAATCCACCCTTTTCTCCCCACTCAGGAGCAAAGATATCCTTCGCTAAAAGATCTGGATCAGCATTTTGTAAATCAGCTAAAGTTGTTTCATATACAGGCTCACTTTGTTTATCCCAGTTCCAAAGGAATTTTACTTTAACGTGCTTACCAAAGTCTTCACCAGCATTATCACCTTTTGCATCTTTTACAGTATACTTTGTCGCTAGTTTAACGTCTTTAATTGTTAATGAACCGCTATTCTTTAATAAGAACTCTTTCTTAATAGAATCCCCTGGTTTTAAATCTTTAATATCTACAAGCGTTTTAGGGTCTAATGTAAGATCTAACGTCCCAGCTGCAAATGTATTGTTCGATACTTCTTTATCGCTAAAGTAAGCGAATGTTCCTCCACCAATTAAAGATAACCCCAATGCTGCTGATGCAACTCCCATACCTAATTTCTTTTTCAGACTCACAATCAATTCCCCCTAGCTGTTTTTTATATTTTTGTCTCTTATTTTTCAATAAGAGATATAAAGAAAACTATATTAGCTTAGCTAATGTTCGTTCTCTTTTAAAAACCTTAAGTTCATTATAACGAACATCACTCTATAAATACAACAAATATTTATTAGTATTTTCAATTATTTTTATTTCTCAATATTATTTCGTTTTTTCTGAATTCTTATGTTTATATTTTAAGAAATACAATAAGTGCGGGGGCAAATACTCCCTCACACTCATATACATCATTTTTTATACCGATCGTCAGTTTATTCTGATGATTTCTCATTATGATCCGTGGTAGTAGCCTTTTCATGAGTTCCTTGCTCAAGTTTTTTAGCTGTCTCTACTTGTTTCTGCTCTTCTACCTTCTTCTGCTCTTCTACTTTTCTTCTACTTTCTTCTGCTCTTCTACTTTCTTCTGTTCTTCTACTTTCTTCTGTTCTTCTACTTTCTTCTGTTCTTCTACTTTCTTCTGCTCTTCTACTT
>NZ_QORZ01000014.1:61704-109884 GCF_008368785.1 Bacillus sp. AY3-1
GTTCTTCTACTTTCTTCTGCTCTTCTACTTTCTTCTGTTCTTCTACTTTCTTCTGTTCTTCTACTTTCTTCTGTTCTTCTACTTTCTTCTGCTCTTCTACTTTCTTCTGTTCTTCTACTTTCTTCTGTTCTTCTATTTCATTCTGTTTCTTTACTGTTTCATCTTTTAATAGTTTTTGTAAAGTCTGAATTTGTTCATCAATAGCTTGCAAACTAACTTCTTTCACGATATAATCTCGCTTCTCTTTTATACTGAGAAAACCTTCATTCACATATACGGCCACTTGTTGAATCGATTCACTTTTATTCACTTTTAATTCTTCTTGTATTTGATTATAAGGAGTTTCTATTGCAGTATATACATTTTGCAGCGCTTCCTCCTCAGAAGCAATTTTCTCACGTCCTTGTTGCCACACTACAATTGCCTGTTCAATTTCTTCTCTAGAAGTTACTGCCAACTTCCCCTTCATTTCTCCATACTGATGCTCAATAAACTGTTTATGTTTCTCAGCTTCCTCTTTTAACGTATCAACTGTCTTTGGAAATATAATCGCTGTAGAAAGAGCGGCTTCCACTTTCGTTTCATGAATAAATGCAGCTTCTGTATACGTCATTATTTGAGAGCCTAAATAAAACGTAATGGAGCACATACAAGGTAATATAAGCATCTTTTTTAATTTGTGAGGTGTTTTCAGCATCTTAATCTCTCCCATCGAACAAGATGTTCTCTATACAGAACGTTACTTTTATTATAATAAAGAACGATACAAAATGATAGCTATATACTAGAAAAATAGAAAAAGGGCTATCCATTTGATAGCCCTTTTACATATTATTTTGTTTCACCTTCTGTTTGTTGTGCATCAAACGTCCAAGTTAATTGTAACTTATCACCCTGGAATTCATTTTGATCTTTTTTATTATCAACGAACTCAAATTTCACCTTGAATTTATCAGATTTACCTGCAGAAATACCTTTTTCATCCCAGAACCAAGCAGCTAAATCATTATCTACTGCTGTAAGTGTATCACCCTTCAATTTATCTAATGTAGTTTGTTTCACAATCGTCTCATGCTTATCTACATTTTTTAAGAATGTTACTTTAATATGTTTACCAAAATCATCTTTATTATCTTTCTTCGTATCTTCTACACTATAGTCTGTTTTTAATAGAACTTTTTTAATATCTAATGTACCTTTATTTTCTAATTTAAATTCTTTTTCAACTGTATCACCAGGTTTTAAATTCGATACATTAACAACTGTTGATGGATTTAATGCTAAATCCAGTGTACCAGCCGCAAATGTATTGTTTGACACTTCTTTATCACTGAAAAATGCAAATGTTCCTCCGCCAACTAATGCTGCCCCTAACACTGCTGATGCGATACCCATACCTAATTTTTTCTTTAAAGTCATGTCCATATCCCCTTAATCTATATATTTGTTAACTTCCTAAACGGAAAGTATAACCAAACGAACTAGACGGATTGTTCTACTTTTTTCTCTTTCTTTTCTCCGTCAATGCTGCGAATCGCACCAAAAATAGAAATCGCAGAATAGCCTAATAAAAAGACTCCTGGAATAATAAGAAGCAATGCAGCTCCAGCCTTTGAACTAGCATAATTTAATGCATATCCTGCATAAGGAACTGTAATATCTGCATATTTCCCAATTACATTCTCCGCACGTACTGGTTCTAAATCAGGACCGTTGTTGTTATCACCTTTTGTTTCATACATTACTTTTCCATTTGTATCTTTCACACCGATAATACGGTGAGTGATAATTTTTTCATCTTTCTCTTTAAAGGTAATAACATCACCTTTTTGATATTTCGAACCATCTTTCGTCGGTTCTATCGCAATGATTGATCCTGTTAAAAATGTCGGTTCCATCGATCCTGATAGCACTGATTTAAATTGATATCCCAGCACTGTTGGATCTCCGCCACTCGCTTTTGACGAAATAACTACAAAAGCTAGAAAAACCATTAATGCAAATAAAACAAACGAGATAACGTTGCTAATCACTTTCCAAATTAATTTCATCGTCTCTCTCCCTCTCCGTTGTTTTATATTATTTGGAGTATATAATACTCAATCAGTTCTCTAACAAGAACACAACTAAATAATATAACGAACAACTCGTAAATGCAATAAGAAAATTTACAATTATTAGTTATTTTATATATACAAAAAAGACTGTGACAAAGTCTCTTCACAGTCTTTTTACTAGTAATTTATTTTTCTTCTGATTTCATTCCTGTTGTATTTCGGCGTAGCACTACAAATAAAATGGCTCCAAATAGTACAGCGGCACCTATCCCAATGCTTATTATTTTCACATTTGATTCATTTACTTCAGGCGTAGCCGTATCTTTTTTAGGCATCGCAAAAGTAACATCTTCTTTTGAAAGAACATTTATCGTCGCAATTGTTTGATTATTTTTCGTGATGTCAACTGCACCAACTACCTCACCACGATGAATTCCTTTATGATACAAAGAATCTTTATCTAATGAAGCCGCACGGAAAATCGTCCTCACATTTTTACCTTCATCTTTCTTAAGCATAAGCTCTGCACTTTTTTCAAGCTCGCTATCAATATCTTTATTTAAATACGTTGCCTTTTGATGCCAGCTATGTTTATCTAATACAGTTTGCTTCACAAATTGACCGAAAGAATAATCCGCCATCTGCTTCAAATCTTCATAAATTTCAGGTCTTTGGGAAGCCATTACTACATTTATAATGCGATTACCATCCTTCTCATTTAATAGAACGAGTGTATTACGCGCTTCATTTGTAAAACCCGTCTTCCCGCCAATGCTATATGGATTTTCAAAATAAGTAGACTTATTAAAAATAGAAACCGTCTGGCTAGATGTCGTAACCGTCGTCCTTTTCGTATTCATCGCTTGTAAAATCTCAGGATACTTTTGTACACCTCTCGTAATCATAGCCATATCATACGGCGTCGTATAATGGTTTGGATCATGCAATCCATTTGGCGTTACAAAGTGACTATCTGTAGCCCCTAATTGCTTTGCTTTCTCATTCATCATATGAGCGAACTTCTCAACATTTCCGCCAATACGCTCCGCAATCGCATACGACACATCATTTGCACTCAGCACCATTAAAATCATAAGCGCAGTATTTCTATTAATCGTCTCACCAGGTTGAAATTCAATTTGATAATTACTCTTCTCTTGATCTAATGCTAATTGCGAAAACGTAAATTGATCCTCTGGCTTCGTATGCTCCATAAGTAAAATCGCTGTTAACACCTTCGTCATACTAGCCGGAAATGCACGATGATGTGCGTTTTTGTTATACAAAACATCTCCAGTTTTTGCATCAATCGTAGTTGCAAACTGACTAAAAACATTTGGTCCTTCCGCAGGTGGTGGTGCCACTTGTTCTGGATTCACTCCAATATTCGTCTCCGCACGTAACGTCATAGGTGTCAAAAAAAATAAACAAATAACGGTAATAAAAGCCAAAATTTCCTTAAAATTTACCATATGACTCTCCCTTTTCACTATACTCTCACAGTTTAAAAACTGAATCTACCAATCCATATGTAATTTGTATTAAATTGGAAGAATATTCACTGTTTTTTACTATATCATATTTTTACGATGAAGAACATAAATATACAATAAAAAATAAGAAGGAGTTATTCTTTCTTATCCTTCTCATCAATCAACGAATCTATTAACTTTTGGCTAGCTTCTTCAGGCGTAATCTCATCTGTCATCCCCATAAACGACCAACCTTTAGAATCGACCCACTCAACAAACTCTTGTAAAAACTCATCATGCGTAACATCCACATCAAGAATTGAGCCATTAATCGAAATCGTTCTATTTCTAGATACACGCATCTTGAACGTTTTTCTTACCATTACAATAATTCTCCCTCTACTTCTGAATATTTATAAAATAATCTTGTATCTCTCTGTTATACATGATTTTAAGTAAATTGTAAAAAGGATATATTGGCCAATTTGCATATTAAACCCGAAAATCTATCATCCTGCCAAAATATCAAATGATATGGAATTGATCAGAAATGACTGAATAGATCCACATAAAAATAAAACAACTTCCATTTTATCACACCAAATACAAATGACTTTCGTACAATGAAATGGACTATACTACAAGAAACCTTAAAATGAGGAGGAACTCTATGGCGCGTTGTACGTATTGTAAAACGAAGTGGATAATAAATGATGTATGGTTGATACCCGTGACATTTGAAAAAGATTGTCCGTATTGTTTTGGAAAGCAATATCTATTAAATGACACCTTTCATCATGCTAATGCCGCTCTACCTTTATTATTCTTATGTCCTTTACTTGTTGATTTAAGCGATGAAAACCCTTTGGATAAATACATTAAATAATATGACCGCTACATTCTACTAAGTCTTCTTCTCATCATTATCCCTTCAGACACTACTCGCATAATTGCATATGATTTCCCTTTTAAAACTTACTATAAAAAATATTGTAAAATTTCAGTTAATTATATATAATTGCTTTAGCATAAAGATTAAAGATGCTGTTACATACGCATTTTTGAAGATCCCGTAGCTCAGCAGGGAGAGCGCCACCTTGACAGGGTGGAGGTCGTGAGTTCGAGCCTCTCCGGGGTCATACTAAAAAACCTTGATATACAAGTCTTTTCTTATATAATAGTTAATCGCAAAAAGTGAAACAGCACTTTTGAGACAGAAGGTATTTTTCAACTCCTTTTTCCATTCAGGACATCAATAAGAGTTCATCTACGTCCTCTCATTTTCCGCTGATTTTTTTGAAGTGTATTTTTTATAATGCTATGTAACTCATCTATAATTTCCCCCTGTAATATCTCTGTCACATCATTACTATTCAGCTTTTTCGGTCCTCTAACACCTTGGATTCTATGACCTTTTTCATTCAATTTAACAGCTACATTTGAAACATTGTTATCTAAAGCATACTCATATATTGCCTCTGTCTCTAAAGAATTCACCTCATAATTTGAAACTAATTCAATAAAATGACTCCATTTTTCAACTAAATCCTTCGCTTGTTGTAAGTTCATTTTCTTACCCCTCTCTCATCAATTATTCTATAACTATTATGTATATTAAAGGTTGGTATTTGTCAGTAATTATATCTTCACGCAATACCTCGATAAGTTTCTTCTATGAATAACTTCTATTCCATCTTCAGGTGTATAACTTCTAACTACCACAACCTCAACCCATCTTTAAGGAAATTCAATCGAATCATTACATCACTATATAAATAAAATGTTAGGCTTTTTATAAATAATTACTTTACAAAAAACCCCTGCCTAATGCTACTTTAGGGTTATCCTCTTCCACTCATCAACAAACAACTTCCTCCTTTTAGGATCATCAGTTGTAACAATGGTAAAATTCATTCCTTGTATTTCTCTCAATATTTCTCTAGATATGTTCAAATGTGCATGTAGTGCTTCTAATCTTTTATCTTTCATTCTTCCTCTTCTAAAGTGATCAAAGAAGGGATTTATAGATTTTTCATCTATCTTTCGGGATTTCTTTGCACTGTTAAAGGAATTATCTTTTTCATAATTGCATCTAACATAATCCTCTTCCCAAATAACTCTCTCTATTTCTCCATATAACGCAGTTAATTGATTATCCACCAAAATATCACACAAAATGACGGGATTAATATCTTCTAAATATTTAACATCAAATACATTATCAACAGTAGGATTAAAACCTTGAATATGATATGAATCATAATATTTCAAAATCAAGATGAGAGCTGGCACTTGTTCATCATAACAATCAAAATATACATTAATATCTGTCTTGAAAAACTTAAAAGAATATTTAATACACGCAGTTGGTCTCTTTAATTTCGCGGTCTCATAATTTTGTATTAAATGGTCTAATAGGGTCATACCTTACTCCTTCTAACTTTTTCTACATTACAACTTGGAAATACACACCAAAAATACACATCACAGCCCCCACTCTAAATTTAAGCAGGGGCTATTATTATAAGTTATTTTTCATTTATAAATTTTATTAAGAGATTTAATTTATTCTCATTTAACTTATTTCTTCCATGATACTAACTAAATCCTCTACGAATGAATTGACACAATTCACCAAGAATGAATCTATCGCTTCAAGAAATTGACTTTCCTTAATTTGCTCTTGGTAATACTCAATTATATCGAGCCTGTATCCGTTCCCTTGCCCCCATCTATAATTGGTTTTTCGCCAGAACTGTTCATACTTTTCGAAGGAAAATACATTTTTTTCAAATGTATGATAGACAGTCCGATTTATTCTATTAACCCTTTCTTCATAAAGCTCTCCTATATCTTCCATCAACATTTTAATAGCAACTTCCTGACCTGAACTTATATTCACAAAAGACTTAATACCCTCTAGCTTTAATAATACATTATCCTTAATATCCTTTAATTGATATTTAACTAAATCTTCTATCCGAATGGCACCTTCTTGATATATATCGTGATGGTCATATATTCCATGCCTCGTGTTTATGGCCCTAATAGTACTAGGGTACTTACCCATAAAATAGTTATTATAAATTTTTAATACATCCTCTTTAGCCTTGATATTGTCTTGATAATAGCCTTCAACATCTTTAATAACCTTAATGATTTGGTTTTTGGCATATTGATCATTTTCATGACTATATTTTATTTTTTCTAAGTTAATTCTAATCTCATTAATCTCTTGATCATATTTCTCAACTATATTTAAAACCGTGTCATTTACTTGTTTTAAAACACCTTGTCTCTCATATTGGATAGTTTCATTCTTGTATCTCAAGACCTCTTCTTTATCCCCATACTCATCCAGATCATCCATTGTTACTTCTAATCTCTTTTCACTATCAAGAAATCTTAACGGATTATAGAAGATAATATTATTCTCGTTAAAAGGTATTCTGTTCTCTATAAATTTTCTAAGTATCTGTTTCTTTCTAATCTCAATACCTTCGTTTTCTTCTTCTACTGTACCGTCTACTCCAACAACTAGATTCGGTTCATTGTTTCTAAAGTTCACAAGAAAAATCATTCGATCTATAAGACTTAAATTCTCATCATATGCATACGTGTTGAGAAGATCAATTAACGATAAAGACGGTGCAGCAAACTTGTCAATCAAAATAATAATATTATTTGGCTCTTCCCTAAATATCTTGTATAGATCTTTTCTATCACTATTAGCTAGGGAATCTAATCCCCTGGTATCCACAATTTTATTAATAAAAGGTAAATCATCAAAATTAAAAATTTCTTTACTCAAATGAATTTTTATAACTTTAGGAAGAGGGGCTGTATCAATTTTCCCAAGATTAAGATTTTTAAATATATTTTTAATCCATAATAATTCATCTTCCATGGATAGGTTATAATCGACTTGAAAAACCTCCTGAGAACGTTTTTCAAAATTAGCACATGAAATAACTGCATCTATAAATAACCCCAGCTCATCACTTGCAAATCGACTAGCTAATTCTATACCATGATCTATCCGATTCTCATATTCTTTAGTTTCCTTTAAATTTGTCATATTACGGCAGGCTCTTTCAATTTCTGGCGGTAATGGTATGCCCTCTTCAGCTTCCCTAAATATTTCATTTGTTTTTTTGTGAGCTTTGGCAAAAATATATTCTGCAAAAGACCTTAAATAATCAAGTAAATCTTGTTCACTTACCGCCTCTATGGTTATAAATGTTTTACCAGTTTGGCTAGGAATAATTTCTATGTCACAAATTGTAGTTGCTCCAGATCCAGTTTGCAAAATTTCCTCTATTACCTTGATACTCTTGTTTTTCCTTCTCTTGGAAACCCTATGTACTAAATTTAAAATTCTACATATACTCGTTGTTTTCCCTATCCCCTTTTCGCCAATAAAAACTAATGAAAAATCTAATGTACTGTTATCTTTTATAAATTCAATTTTCTCTAACATCTTATTGTATGTATTAAGAGAAAGTGTAGTTTGAACATTACTTTTTTCTAACTCATTTTTAATTTCATTTTCTATTATCTCAATATCTGTCAATAACGTTTTTAGACTCATGGGCAACCTCCAAAAATTTAATTCTTTTTCACCTTGCCATTAAGATAAATTATATCCCCCTTTAACCTTAGAACCTGTAATCTTTTGTAGCAATTTGGGCAGAGGGCTACAAAAGTGGTTTCAACCGAATCCACACCCATTCCCTCAGATTCAATTTCATGTATTTCTAGATAAGGTAATCCATCATTCCCAATAAAGGGTGCAAAATTGTTACATAATTCGCAGAAGCCATTTGCTCGATTCAAAACTTCCTTTTTCACATTCTCTTTTTCATTAATAAGCTCAATGTCTACGTCTTTTATCAATTCCTGTAGGTACAAAATTGCATTCTTCTCATTATGCTCTTCGTCAGTGTAGAAATAATTAACATTCAAATTAAATAATTTCGATAGTTTTATCGCTAAAGATAAATCAGGTTTTCTCACTCCTCTTTCGTACATTCCGATAGCAGAAGGAGATAGATTAACTAATTTAGCAAGCTCTTGAATTGTTAAACCATTTTCCCTACGCAACACTCTAATTTTATAACCTTCGAAATTTTCCATAAATTAATCTTACCATATAAAACTAAAAACACAAATGTGTTTTTTTTCGTTTGTGTTATACAGATTTAATTCATATAAATATTTTATTTATAATTATGTACTCCAATTACAATTCTGGATAACTTTTTTATTCATTATTATATAAAAACCTCCCCGCAAAAGCCGAGAAGCATAAAACAAAACATTCCCTAAATTCCAATTATAACCTTATGAAAATAGGAAATAATTCAACTGACAGAAACTCCCCCTAAACTTGATAAAAACTGGTCAAGTTTAGGGGCAAGAAATTTTCCCCGCTTTATAATATTTTTATAAATAAATGTAGCGCATTTTATAAATCCTTGATACAACTAAATTTCCGCTCTATATTCCCCAAACTTAAAATATATGTTTCTTATCTTGACAGGGAGAAGCCGTGAACTCGCCATCTCCGAAATTATAAAAAGAGACACCATATCAACCTACTAGATGATACAGCGCCTCTTTTTCTATCCAAATCACTTCTTACAAAAACTAAAAACTTTTTCAGTTAATCACTTCCCGCCAAACATCTTCTCCAAAGACTTCGCATTAGCAAACAATACTTCTTTCAAGTTATCATCTGCAACGATTTTATAGTCGCCATCTTTGTTTTTCTTTAAGTTTAATGTAACTTCGCGAGTTGCCATGATTGCATCTTTATCTGATAAGTGTTTGACGATTGCTGATGTCATCGTTTTTTCGATTGCTTTTTCCGATTGCTCTTTGTCTTCGCTGAAAGCGCTAGCGAAGGCCATTGGCATAACTTCTCCCACTGCTTTTGTTACAGCAACGGATAGATCTGCAGATGTAATTTTCACTTTCACTTCTGCTTTGTCATCTTTTTTCGACACTTCTTCTGGCTTTTCAAATTTAAAGTTTTTCGTAATTGCACTCAGCATTGCTTTTGCCTCAGCATCATCTGTTTTTTCATTTAGTTTATTAAATTCCTTGTCACTCTCAACAAATGTACGAGCTTTTTCTACATCACCTTTTTGTATCGCTGTTAAAAATTCTTCTGTCGTATCTTTCGGATTTGCACATCCTGCTAAAACACCTACTGTTAATCCTACTACCATCATTAACAGCAATAATTTCTGTATCTTTTTCACGTTCATTCTCCTCTTATCTTTTCTAGTAAGTCATCACTATATAATATTATGAAACTGACATTACAAACATTTTTTAGTATAGCATTTATGTGATTCATTTTCTATTCATTCCCAAAAGATAAAAAGCCTTGCAGCATTCCTACAAGGCTTTTTTCTATCAATCCGTATCCGTAGCACAAACTAACCACATTTTATGCTCCTTACTATCTAACACCATCCAAGTAATATCCCACGCAACATCGTAAAACCAATCTGTCCAAGGGCGATCGCTTTCGAACACTTTAATATCTTCGTATCGATCTTGGAACATGTATTGACATACATTGACCGCTAATTGCTTTGCGATAACTGGTCGTTCCTTAAATCCTTCATATGCTCCGCCCCACAAAATTTGAGCGGCAATACTTCCATCAAGCATGACTGCCAGCTGCTCTTTAAAACGAAACTTATATTTGTCTGATGTATGTATTTTTAACTCTTCTAAGTTATTGATTATGTCTAAAGAGTTGAAGATTCTTCTAAAGAAGTGCTCGTATCCATCTTTCAAATGTGGTATTTCTTTGAAAAAATTTTCGTTATGTACTTTAAAACAGCTTATAACCGCTCCGCCATTTACGTTTTGTTCCTTGAATGTATGTATGAGTTGCTCAATAGATAAGTCATTCGTTTCTATTTTTTCAAACGTTCCCTCTTTCCATCTCATAACGCCCACTACTCTCTATTAAAAATTTGTTTCTTCATTATAAATAGCAAAATTAAAACCAGCAACTTTAAGGTTGCTGGCTTATCTATTATTCATATTCGAAAAAACAATAACAATTGCTCCAAGCACATAATGCCCCGCTACCATCCACATATTCCACTCAAAAATCATAAGCGACAACCAAATCGATATATTAATAGCAGCAAATAATACATATAAAATAAAGTCTCTCTTTTGTAGCGCCTCTCGATTCATCAAAATATAAATTGCGCCGATTGGTGGAAGGATGAAGCAAAGGAAAAAACAAACATTTTTCTTAACGACCATGAATATGAAGTTACTGTCTGCATATGAGTCTCCTTTTCACTTTATAGTACATGTAACATCGGTCTTACTACCCCATATTCGTCACTATAAGGCTCCTTTATGATTAAAGGTGAGTGAGGATTTTTTTTCTTCTTCTATCATTGTGAATACTTCTGTTTTTTCTTGTAATATGTTGGATTCACTTTTTTTAATAGGTTTTTTACTTGTTTCAATTTTCTTTGTTACTTCTCCGAGCCTTTGCCCAACTTTTTCAGCTCCGGCAGGTTCATTCGTAACATAGTATTCTTGATCCTCCCATACTAACATAGGTGGCACTTGTTCTCGTTTGTTACATATTATATAAGTAATACTAGCTATAAGTAGTAGACATGTTAATAAAAAGAAGATAGTTTTTTTATTCATATACTATTCTCCCTATCTATCATTTTATTAAATTATATAATATCAATTATATTCATAAAATGGATTGTATGGAAATTTTAAGGTTTTATATCAAAAAGAAAAACCTTACTACAGTAAGGTTCCATTTTTAAATTCTATAGTGACTGATTTATTAAAACGATCATTACGATAATCGCTATAAACATAACAACTAAACAGCCGATCATTTTATAAAAGCCTCTTTTCGTTAACGTCCCACCTTGAACGTCTTTACGAATAAATAAGAATACGGCTAAAAATAATACAAGCCCAATGCCAAAAGCATACATCATTTGCATATGTTAATCTTCCTTTCTCTCTTCCATCTTAATATCTTTTCGCTAAAACAACAAATGAGATAAAAACTGTACTCATCGTAAGTGCCATCAGTATGTTCAATAGTTCAGTAGCAGATAGTGTAAGTATTTTTAAGTTTAAGCCGATAGAGAAAAGAAGGTAATATGCTGTTAATGCAAAAAAGCTGAAGAACATTCCTTTATAATGAATAAGTTTCATTCGCTCATCTTTTTCTTTAAATTGTGGATGTAAGTAACTTAGGCAGAAACTCATAATCATCATCCCAAGCAATGGATAAGTTATTTCAGGTGGTGCAGAATGCGTCATTATACCTGTTAGTATCATAAATCCACTCATAAACAGAAAAATAATTCCCATGATAACGAAGTACTTTTGTGAATAATTCATTCCTATTCCTCCTCTTCTTTCCCTTCATAAATAAATACATGTTCTATCGTTGTCTGAAATGTTTTCGCGATTTCAAATGCTAGTGGAAGTGATGGATCGTATTTTCCCTTTTCAATTGAAATGATGGTTTGTCTGGAAACTCCAAGTTTCTCAGCCAATTTTTCTTGAGATAGTCCAAATTTTTTTCGGTATTCGACCATTTTATTTTCCAAGGAAATTTCTCCCTCCTCCCTTATATCGAGTATATATGTAAAGGAAACTTTACGTCAAGTTTCCTTTACATTCATTTTGTTTATTTTTCGTTCTATTTATATAGAAGAAACTTTTTCATTTTCAGCACGTCTATTTTGAAATGAAACATGGAACACTGTAATGAACCGTTACTATATCTCCTCCTCTCTTTTTTTAAAATTTAATATCTCCCTATTTGTTTTATCCTTTTAAAATATTTCATTTATCTCTTTATTCCACGAAATGCGTTATTGGTTTTACGGTGTTTTTCGGCATATTTATAGAAACTAACTGTTTATGAAGCGTTTTTTATGTTTAGCAACTTTTTTTGTAGAAATCCTTCACTTTCCTTTCAATATTTAACACTATCTAAATAAAGTTTACGATAAATTCATAATTTTTTATTTTTTATACTATATTCCGTTATATTGTTGTATAATATCAATGAAAGCGCTTATTATTTCAATATACATAATTCGAACTCTTTTTTATGGAAACATTCTAACTATTATATTTATATTTACATGCAACAATTTTAGTTATTTGTATAGATATACCAAATATATCCACCCCATTTTTCTGTAGAATTACTTTATAACATGAAAGATTAACTTGGGTGATAAGTTATTGTGAATGTTTTTTTACAAAACAGATAAGTAATAGTGTTTGGTATTATGTAAATTATTGTAATAACATAAGAGTAAAGAAAACATTTACATTGATTATTGGTTCATCAATTATTGAAAAGAGCAAAATGCACCTTTTGTATGGAAAAAGGATTATATGCATTGGGAGGTTTAAACAAATGACGAGGAAGAATACAACGACAAACCCTTGGGCCAAGTTCCATGGTCCGAACCTTGGTTATGTTATTGAGCAGTATGATCTTTACGTAACTGGAGCAGGTTCTGTTGATCCGGAATTACAAGAGCTTTTTGAAATTTTTGGAGCTCCTTCGTTTCAAGATGATGTCGTAACAGGGGACAACACAGCAACACATTTTTCTCCTCAAAACACAGGGAACATTGAAAAAATTCTTAAAGTCGTTCAGCTTGTTGAACAAATTCGTTCATTCGGGCATACGTTGGCTCACATCAATCCGATGGAAGATGCTGCTAATGGACAATCTCTTCTTGAGAAAGCAATGAACGAACTGAGCGACGCTGACTTGAAAGCGATTCCAGCAAAAACAGTATGGCAAGATGCGCCAGAAGGTATTCACACTGCACTTGATGTAATTCATAGATTAAAAGACGTTTATACAAAATCTTTAGCTTATGAATTTTCTCATATACAAGATAGTGAAGAACGCGCGTGGTTACATCAAATGGTGGAATCAAATTCATTGCGTCAACCACTATCAAATAAAAAACGAACTGCTCTTTTAAAACGTTTAACAGCTGTTGAAGGTTTCGAGCAATTCTTGCATAAAACATTCGTTGGGCAAAAGCGTTTCTCTATCGAGGGCGTTGATATGCTTGTACCTGTTCTAGATGAAATTGTTCTCGAAGGTGCAAAGGGCGGCGTAGAAGATGTCATGATTGGTATGGCTCACCGCGGTCGTCTAAGCGTACTTGCACACGTATTAGAAAAACCATATAGTCACATGTTTGCTGAGTTCAAACATGCAAAAATAGAAGGCGCAGTGGCAAATTCTGGATGGACTGGCGACGTGAAATACCATTTAGGTAGAGAACAAGTCGTTAGTAACGAAGAAGTTCGCACTCGCGTTACATTAGCAAATAACCCAAGTCACCTTGAGTTCGTTAACCCTGTTGTAGAAGGTTTTGCACGTGCGGCTCAAGAGAATCGTAAAAAATCTGGTCTTCCAGAACAAGATACTTCAAAATCATTCGTAATTTTAGTTCATGGTGATGCTGCATTCCCTGGTCAAGGTATTGTATCTGAAACGTTGAACTTAAGCAGATTGAACGCGTACCAAACAGGCGGAACAATTCATGTTATCGCAAACAATGCAGTTGGCTTTACGACTGATAGCTATGATTCTCGTTCTACGAAATATTCAAGTGACCTTGCAAAAGGTTTCGATATTCCGATTGTTCACGTGAACGCTGATGATCCAGAAGCTTGTCTTGCTGCTGCTAACCTTGCGATTCAATATCGTACATTGTTCAAAAAAGACTTCTTAATCGATTTAATTGGTTACCGCCGCTACGGTCATAACGAAATGGATGACCCAGCAGTTACGCAACCACAAGTGTACAAAAAGATTAAAAATCATCCAACTGTAAGAGCGATTTATGCAGATCAATTACAAGCTGCTGGTGTTCTAAATGCAGATGAGGTTGAAACAATGACTCAGTTTATACAAGAGCAATTAAAATCTGACTATGCACAAGTACCGCCAGCTGATACGAGCGCTGCAACAATTGACGTTAAAGTGCCAGATGTTGTTGCAAAAGGCATTCAGCCAATTGATACTGGTGTTGAAATTGACTCACTTCGTGCAATTAATGAAGGTCTACTATCTTGGCCAGAAGGCTTTAACGTATATCCGAAAGTAAAGAAAATTCTTGAACGCCGTAAAGACGCTCTTGAAGAGAACGGTAAAATTGAATGGGCACTTGCTGAGTCATTAGCATTCGCTTCTATTTTACAAGAAGGTACGCCAATTCGTTTAACTGGTCAAGATTCACAGCGTGGTACATTCGCGCACCGTCATATCGTATTACACGATACTGATACAAATGAAACATATTCACCATTACATCGCTTACCAAACATTAATGCATCCTTCTCTGTTCATAACAGTCCGTTATCAGAAGCTGCTGTTGTTGGTTACGAGTATGGTTATAACGTATTCGCTCCAGAAACTCTTGTTATGTGGGAAGCGCAATATGGTGACTTCTCAAATACTGCGCAAGCATTATTTGATCAATATGTTTCAGCAGGAAGAGCAAAATGGGGTCAAAAATCTGGTTTAGTTCTTCTATTACCGCACGGTTATGAAGGTCAAGGACCAGAGCATTCTAGTGCACGTCCAGAGCGATTCTTACAGTTAGCTGCTGAGAATAACTGGACAGTGGCAAACTTAACGAGCGCGGCACAATACTTCCATATTTTACGTCGTCAAGCATCTATCTTAGGAACAGAAGCTGTTCGACCATTAGTATTGATGACGCCAAAGAGTTTATTACGTCACCCACTTACGCTTTCAACTGCTAGTCAGTTAAGCGAAGGACGTTTCCAACCTGCTCTAGAACAAGAAAACCTTGGCATGAAACCAACTAAAGTAAAACGTCTTGTTTTAAGCACAGGTAAAATGGCGATTGACTTAGCAGCAGAAATTGAGTCTGGTAAACATGAGTATAACTTAGATGAAGTTCATGTCGTTCGTATTGAACAGCTGTACCCATTCCCTGCTGAGAAAGTTCAATCTATTATTAAACGCTTTAAAAACTTAGAAGAAATTATTTGGGTTCAAGAAGAACCTCGTAATATGGGCGCATGGCATTACATGGCTCCAATTCTGTTCGAACTTGCTGGAGATAAAGTGAAAACAGGTTACATTGGACGCCCAGATCGCTCTAGCCCATCTGGCGGCGATCCATTCGCTCACAAAGCTGAGCAAGAACTAATTGTTGCACACGCTTTAGATGTGAAGTATAACTTCCGTCAAGATAAACAAGAAATTGAAGTTTTCAGCAACTGAAAGTAACAATGAAGGTTTCTAGCTTGTTCCCCGGGCAGATCTTCTGCCCAGGGGCAGGCTAACAAATGGAGATTACCGAAGACAAAAGAAGAAAAAACACACCGTTAGGCAAATAAGGGGAGGACATTTAAAATGATCGAAATTAAAGTACCTGAGCTTGCAGAATCTATTACTGAAGGAACTATCTCACAATGGCTTATCAACGTAGGCGACAAAGTTGAGAAAGGTGGCAGCGTTGTTGAGCTTGAAACTGATAAAGTCAATGTAGAAATCATTGCAGAAGATTCAGGTATTGTATCGAAGTTACTAGGCGAACCTGGGGATACAGTTGAAGTTGGCGCAACTATCGCAATTTTAGATGCAAACGGAGCACCAGTTGCAGTAGGTACACCTGCACCGGCTGCTGAACAGCCAAAACAAGAAACAACTGAGGCACCGAAAGCTGCGGCTCCAAATGCTGAGCAAGCTGCAACTTTACAAGGTTTACCAAATACGAACCGTCCTATCGCATCACCAGCAGCTAGAAAAATGGCTCGTGAATTAGGAATCGACTTAAACGACGTACGTAGCACAGATCCACTTGGACGTGTGAGACCACACGATGTACAAGCTCATGCTGCAGCTCCAAAAGAAGCACCAGCTGCTCCAAAAAGTCCAGCTCCTGCTCCAGTTGCAAAAACGGAATTCGAAAAACCAGTTGAGCGCGTGAAAATGTCCCGCCGCCGTCAAACAATTGCAAAACGTCTTGTAGAAGTTCAACAAACATCTGCAATGTTAACAACATTTAACGAAGTTGATATGACTGCAATCATGGAATTACGTAAAGAGCGTAAAGACGCTTTCGAGAAAAAACATGATGTACGTCTTGGTTTCATGTCATTCTTCACAAAAGCAGTTGTTGCAGCATTAAAACAATTCCCATTATTAAATGCTGAAATTCAAGGCGATGAGCTTATCATTAAAAAATTCTATGATATCGGTATTGCAGTAGCAGCTCCAGATGGATTAGTTGTTCCAGTTGTACGCGATGCTAACCAATTAAACTTCGCTGAAATCGAAAGCGAAATTCGTAATTTAGGTATGAAAGCACGCGATAACAAACTTTCATTAAAAGAGTTACAAGGTGGTACATTCACAATTACAAACGGTGGTGTATTCGGTTCTCTAATGTCAACACCAATTCTAAACAGCCCACAAGTAGGTATTTTAGGAATGCACAAAATCCAAGTACGTCCAGTTGCAATTGATGCAGAACGTATGGAAAACCGTCCAATGATGTACATCGCTTTATCTTACGATCACCGTATTGTTGATGGTAAAGAAGCAGTTAGCTTCCTTGTTGCTGTTAAAGATATGCTTGAAGATCCAAAATCATTATTATTAGAAGGTTGATAGATTAATAATCTATTACAGGCTGTAGAATGAATTATTCTACAGCCTTTTTTTATTGCGTTCATATGGGACAAATTTCATAACATAAGCTAATAATGTATGCCTAAAACGTAAGGAGGATTAAAATGAATAACCTTCCAATTGATGCAAAACTTAAAGCAAATAAGGATACTTTTTTCCTCCCCGACTCAAACGGGGGTGTCTATTTTCGAAATAATGCCAGTTCATTTCGTATGGACGGTGATGGAATTTACAACTGGATTGAAAAATTAATGCCAATGTTTAACGGGAATTATTCTTTAGCAGAAATAACCGATGGTCTCCCTCTCCCCTATCAAAATCGTGTATTTGAAATTGGAGAGATTTTATATGAAAATGGTTTCGTTCGGGATGTAAGTCAAGATGCACCTCATGAATTAAATAGCGCATTACTTGATAGATACGCTTCACAAATTGAATTTTTAGAAGCTGATTCTCATTCAGGCGCTCTAAAATTCGAAACGTATCGCGCGGCAAACGTCCTTATAATTGGTTCTGGAGATATGCTTACTTCCTTAGTTTCTTCTTTATTAGAATCAGGATTACCTACCTTTCATTACCTTGTTACAGATTATGAGGAAACAAATTACGATCGCATTCATGAGCTAGTAGAACTTGCACATGAAGTTGATGATCATGTCCTTGTTCAGGAAATAGATACGACAATTGATCGTCCCCTGCATGAAGTGTTCGAGCCTTTCGACTGGATTTTGTATGTTTCTCAAAATGGAGATATTGAAGGCCTAAGAGCAGTTCACACGATTTGTAGAGAAGTAGGAAAGAACTTCATACCTGCCGTCTGTTTATCAGCACTTGGTATAGCCGGCCCTATCGTAACAGCTAATCGTGAAGAATGCTGGGAATCCGCATGGCACCGGCTACATGAAACGACTTTACAAAATGAACATTCATCAGCATCATTTTCACCACTCCCATCTGCAATGTTAGCAAATATAATCGTATTTGAATTACTTAAGCATGTCGCTGATGATTCTTACCGAGAAAAAGAACCACAATTCTTTTTATTAAATTACGAAACACTCGAAGGAGCATGGCATCCTTTTATAAAACATCCTCTCGCAACTGATGAAAGTTTTACAATTGATACGATAGAAAATCTTTCTGAACAACTTGAACAGCGGTCCAACCAACATACCTCAACTGATTTATTCCGCTTTTTCGACTCATTAACTTCTAAAGAAGCTGGTTTATTCCATGTATGGGATGAACAAGATTCATATCAATTACCGTTATCACAATGCCATATTCAAGTAGCTACCCCACTATCAGATGGTCCTGCTTCCCTCCTGCCTCTTATGACTTGTGGTGGTTTGACTCATAATGAAGCGCGCCGAGAAGCTGGTTTAGCAGGAATTGAAACATATGTAGCAGAAATTATGCACCGACTTATTCCGGAACATAACGATATCGGTATCGGTGCTGGAGAAACGATGACAGAAGGTGTATACCGGGCACTGCAACAACATTTAAATAACAAATTGTATGAGCGGCAGTCACATATGCTAGAAGAAATTACGACGATTGATTTAACTGCAATTCATGATAAACATTGTAGATTTTATTACGATGCTCTCTCTACAATTCATGAAACACCTAAAATAGCAGTAAGCGAAGAGATTCTCAGCTTTCCTGTCGTTTGGGTCGGTATAAATGATCGCTGGTACGGTGCATCTAATATTAATATGACGTTAGCCTTACGAAACGCACTACAACTATCACTTCTTCATATTCAAAATGAAGAGACTCCTTACAGAGCTAATATCTTGCCTGAATCCTCTATTATTTTATATGACACGGATTCTTTTAGAGTGGAAATACAAGCGGAAGAAGAAGTTCCAGGTGTGCAATCTGTGCAGCTTGCCTTGCAACATTTAGAAGAACATAATTTTTATCCATTCGTGTTTGATTTAGCCATTGAATCATTTTTGAAAGAAAACTTAGATGGTGTGTACGGTGTATTAATTGCAAAGGAGGACAGTCTATGACTCAAAATATATTGCTTATAGGAGATGGCTTACTTGCAAACTATGTACATGATCAACTATGCAAACAATATTCTATCATTCGCCAACATAACCTTACAGAAGAACTCCCTGAAAATATTCATCTCGCTCTCGTATTACATGATGGCTCTCCTTCTACTATTCATCATGATGCCGAGCTAATGTTTCGGTCGAATCATATTCCATGGCTACGTGCATTCACTTCATTTGGTGAAGGTATTATCGGTCCTTACATTCATCCTCTTGCAACTGGCTGTTCCAATTGCTCTGATGGACGCCGCTTTATCGCCGGCTTTGATCAACAAGAAATGTGGGAACTACAGCGGAAATATACGTTAAAGGAAGATAATGTCACAAGGCGTGATGTACGTGCCACCCAAAATGGTATGTTACAAATGTGCCATCTTATTCGTGCAGAAACAGAGAAAATATTAACTCATAACCATTCTTCTTTAGAAAATGAACTCATTTTACTAAACTTACAAACACTGCAATGTACGCGGCATTCTTTTCTTCCCGATCCGCTCTGCCCTGTATGTAGCAATTTGCCTGATGATACGGCAGATGCGGCAGTGATTTCGTTACAACCGAGCTTAAAAACAAGCGAAGCAGCATATCGCTGTCGTTCCATTCATGAACTAAACACATTTTTAACGAGAGATTATTTAGATTATCGCGTCGGTATGTTGAACGGAAAAATGCAGCATTCTTTATTACCATTTGCTGACGTTATTATAAACATGCCATTAATGTTTG
Source organism: Bacillus sp. AY3-1 (assembly GCF_008368785.1). Classification (NCBI taxonomy): domain Bacteria; kingdom Bacillati; phylum Bacillota; class Bacilli; order Caryophanales; family Bacillaceae; genus Bacillus; species Bacillus sp. AY3-1. Next base: position 81,770 of record NZ_QORZ01000014.1, read on the forward strand.
GAAACGAAGGTGTTGCAGGCCGAACTCATTCATTTGCAATGAGTGAAGCGACTGCTATTTTAGAAGGTTTAGAACGATATTGTGGTATGTCACCTCGAGGAAAAAAGACAAATGTACACGGCAGTTTTCGTGAGTTAGAGGATCATGCACTTAATCCCCTCTTGCTCGGTGTACATACAAATGAACATTATAATCGTAATAGTTTTCCGTTTAAACCGTTTGATCCTGACTATGAACAAAACTGGGTATGGGGCTACTCTTTATTACAAAACCGGCCACTTTTAGTTCCTGAATCAATTGCTTATTATAGTCTCGGTCATCGAGATGCTTTCGTGTATGAAACATCAAATGGATGTGCAATTGGTGGTAGTTTAGAAGAAGCAATTTTTCACGGCATTTTAGAAATTGTAGAGCGTGACGCCTTTTTGCTCACTTGGTATGCCGAATTACCTCTCCCCCGCCTTGATCTTAGTTCAGCAAATGATACGGAATTACAATTAATGATTCAGCGGCTGTACACGATTACTGGGTATGAATTACATGCTTTTAACGCAACGATGGAACACGGTATCCCAAGCTTATGGGTAATTGCGAAAAATACGCGTGAAAATGGAATGAACGTTGTTTGTGCGGGAGGCTCTCATTTAGACCCTGTCCGCGCTTTAAAGAGTGCCATCCATGAAATAGCAGGCATGTTACTAATAGCAGACGATGAACTCGAACAAAAAAGAGAGCATTACGAAAACTGCTTACACGATCCTTATCTCGTTAATAAAATGGAAGACCATAGTATGCTGTACGGATTGAAAGAAGCAGAAGAACGTCTTCACTTTCTTTTACGTGACGATGCCCCGGTGCAGTCGTTCCAAGAAATGAATGCATTACAATCAGTTGATCTAGATTTAACATCCGATCTTCATCAACTTTTAAACCGTCTGCAGCAATCTGGACTTGATGTAATCGTTGTAGATCAAACAGTACCTCTTATAGAAAAAAACGGATTACATTGTGTAAAAGTCATTATTCCAGGCATGTTACCGATGACGTTCGGCCACCATCTTACTCGGGTTACAGGACTAGATAGAGTATATACTGTGCCGATGACACTTGGATATACAAACGAACCTTTAACGCACGAACAATTAAATCCACATCCGCATCCGTTTCCATAGTAAAGGAGGGGATTCTATGCAGCTAGATACTTTTTTACATCATCTCCATTTTTCAATTGATGAAATTATGCCAAATCATGAAGTGGACTGGGAAGATGCACCGCTTCCTTATAAATTATATCGAAATGTACCTGTCATCCCTCTCCCTTTAGAAATACCATTATCTTTACCTAACTCTTCTACTACACCAACTTTGAAGGAAATTGGTCATTACCTTTGGTACTCATTCGGTTTAACTCAGTTATGCCAGCTAAATAGCGAAAAAATTTTATTCCGAAGATCTATCCCTTCAGGCGGGGCTTTATATCCAAATGAATTGTATATATATTTAAAGATTGACGATTATCCAGACGGCATTTACCATTACGACACCGCGCATCACCGGCTTGTTTTACTTCGTGAAGGAAATTTCGATTCTTATCTTTCGGAAGCACTTGGCAATCGTTGTAACATACAGTCTTGTTTTGGTGCTACATTCGTATCTACTATGTTTTGGAAAAACTTCTTTAAATACAATAACTTTTCATACCGGCTTCAAGGATTAGATAGTGGTGTTCTCATCGGACAATTACTTGCATGTGCCAAACAATTCGGTTACACAAATGGTGTATATTTTCAGTTTCTAGACCGTGCAATCAATCATTTACTCGGACTATCAGAAAGCGAAGAAAGTGTGTATGCTGTTGTTCCTTTAAGTACAGAACCGCAAACTAATTGGTTTCACAATGATTACCGTGAAAATAAAACAGTTACTTCTCATGAGTTGTTACAGCAAATTCCGCCGTTAGCACACGAATATTTCGTTCGATCAAAGCAAGTATATAAACATCCTATGATAACAAAAATAAATGAAGCTTCTATGATCGAATCGACAGCACACTTCCACACACTACATCATGAAGAGCACTATCAACATCATGCGCACGCTGTACAGTTGCCGCAAGTAGAACGGTTATCGTATGATTTCTTACAACTTTGTAAAGAACGGTATTCCCCTGATGCTGACTTCACTTTAACGAAATGGGATGCAACAGGGCTCGCTACTTTACTACAAGAAGCGAGCCTCGCCTTCCCTTATTACAACGACCTTGATGGTCAGTATGTAAATGAAAATACGCGCGTCTCCTTATATGGATGTTTTTATAACGTAAAAGATATAGAAAACGGCGCTTATTCTTATAACAGCAAAAATCATTCCATACAACCACTTCGATACGGAGACCTTCGTTATCCCCTTCAATCTAGTATGACGATGGATAACGTGAATCTTTTTCAAGTACCGCTTTGCCTACATGTAGTCGGAAAGAAAGATTACTATACAAATGCATTAGGCTATAGAGGATACCGTATTCACCAAATGGAAGCTGGTATACTCGTTCATAAACTCGTTTTTGCTGCGACCGCGATGGGGATGGGCGGGCATCCATTACTAAGTTTTGATACAAATTCATGTGATCAGTTATACGGGATAGATACTGGAAATGAAACGTCTCTTATTCAAATTCCTGTTGGGGCGTATCGAGCGCGGAATTGGTTAAAAGGGGATTTGCGTAATTAGAAGCACGCCGGTGGACGGCGTGCTTTTTTTAAAGGACTTAATTTATAAAAAGCGAAATGAGTATATATTCTTACATAAAAGGAGAGTTTAACTTGAGCATTTTACAACGATTAATCCAGCAAGCAAAAAACCCTCGCGGGACAATTGGTTCTTCCATGCTTTGTATTATGAACAGTGCACATACGGGGCTAACAAATTGGGCATTACAGAAATTACATATAAAGAAAGATGCAATCATATTAGATATCGGTTGTGGCGGAGGTAAAACGATACACACTCTTTCAAAACGAACTCCACTTGGGAAAATATATGGGATTGATTACTCCAATCAAGCTGTAAAAAATTCTCTACAGACGAATATAAAGGATGTTCAAAAACAAAAAGTCATTGTTCAACAAGCAAGCGTTTCTTCTATTCCCTATCATACGAACTTCTTCGATCTCATTACCGCTTTTCAAACACACTACTTTTGGCCTGATGTGGAACAAGATATAAAAGAAGTATTTCGCGTCCTACAACCGAACGGATCCTTTTTATTAGTGGCTGAAACTTTCAAAATTCAATATCATATGGAGAAATGTAAAACGAATGAAGAATTAATAAACCTATTTTATAAAACAGGATTTAAAAGTGTGAAATGTTACGAAGAAAGAGGATGCCTTTGTGTAATAGGAAACAAATAAAAAAGCAGACCCTTTGAGGTCTGCTTTTTTACTAGATTAACTTAAAAATACTCTTAATTTGTCTCGCGAATAACCAATTTTTCGTACCGTAGTTATCATTTAAACTATCTAAATTGATAGATTGTCCATTAGCAAACTTTAATTCTAACGTTGTATTTTTGTCATTTGTTTTTAAGTTGCTATGTGTAATTTCTTCATACTTTAATTTTTCGATTTCAACATATTCATCTTTCTCTTGCCCAATCACGACATGATCTTGGAAGAAGAACAATACTTCTACTTTCTTACCGAAACAAAATACATTTTTCGTATAAATTAATGTCGCATTATCAAGTCCGACGCATACTTCTTTCATCTCTTCTACAACGTTTCCAAAGTCTTCTTCTTGTCTTGCATTTGATTCAGCAATCCATTCTTCGATTGTTTTCATATTAATTGCCATACTGTACCCCCTGGTTCGTCCATTGCTTTATTTAAAAATAAATACTATATGAAAATATAAGCGATAAGCACTATGTTTTCAAGGGTGAACGGTATATTCGAAATAAAGTGAAACTTTAATTAGTGGAGGTTTTCTTCATCCCCCACTGATTATCAGCCCTCACTAATCGGGCTCTTACTGCCCGCAAATAGCGGGATAAAGTTACATTTCAAAGTAATCTACTAGGGGCACCGATTTTATTATATTTTAAACGTTTGAACGAGACATTCTTCATCATCGATTAACTGTGTTTTTTCATCAAATTCGATGTTTAGCTCCCTATATACTTTCTTCCACAAAGAAGCAGCTGGTACATTTTTCACAAGTTCGATAACGAAATATTGTCCTCGTTTCTCTTTTAGTATACTCTCAATAACTTGTTTACCGATTCCTTTCCCCTTGTACTGATTCAATATAAAAATGTCATTTATGCTAAAGTCATTTTCTTTTTTCAAGTATGGACGTTCCAGTAGTAATAAAAATCCTACAATATCATTGTCACTTTTAATAAAATACGGAGTGATTCCATCATTTTCCCAAAACATGTTTAAATCTTTGTATTCAAAAAATCCATTTGCCCCAATCTTTATATTAGGAGTGAATGTAGAGAGGTCATGAAGATATAGTGCGTACAAATTACGTAATATTTCTTTTTCTGATTCTTGAACTGTTTGAAGTGTTACAAACATTTTTAATAATCCCCTTCCCTATATGTAACTGTTTCCCCCTCTTTATTATTCGCTAAAAAAGTTTACCTACCTTTGCAAAAAAAATAGCACTTAAAAAGTGCTATTCTGCTCTCCTTGCCGCTTGCTGAATTGGATCCCAAACGCTGTTATATGGTGGTGCGTAACTTAAGTCGACATCTTCTAAATCGTGAATGCTCATTTTATTGAAAAGTGCCATTGCGATCACATCAATTCGTTTATCTACACCTTCTTCTCCAATTACTTGTCCACCTAATAATTGTTTCGTGTCAGAACGATATAATAATTTCAAGTAAAGTGGTTTCGCATTTGGATAATAGCCCGCCATATTTGTGGAGTCTACTTTGACTGTTTTATACGGAATATGTAGCCCTTTTGCTTCTTTTTCATTTAAACCTGTTCTTGCGAGCGTCAAATCCATAAATTTAATAATACCTGTACCTAACGTACCTTTAAATGCTCTTCGTTTATCAAGCATATTCAGTCCAGCGAGTCGGCCTTGTTTATTAGCAGTCGTTCCGAGCGGGATATGATCATGAATTTCCTTTATAACGTGGTAATGTGTTGCGCAATCACCAGCTGCATATACGTCCTGCACATTCGTTTGCATATATGCATTTACTTCGATTGCCCCTTTATAATTTGTACGTATATTTGTTCCTTCAAGAAAATCAGTATTTGGCTTCACTCCAACCGATACTAAAACAAGATCTGCTTTATACGTCCCTTTATCCGTTTCAATTTGTTCCACTCTTTCATTTCCTTTAAATGCTTTCACATTTTCATTCGTTAAAATTTCAATATTGTGTTTATCTGCTTCTTTATGTATATATTCAGCCATATCTGCATCATAAATCGTACCGATATGATCATTTCGCTCAATCATTCTTACTTTCTTACCAAGTTCGACGAATGTTTCTGCCATCTCCAGTCCAATCGCACCGCCGCCAATAATCGTTACATCTTCAACTTTACTCGTTTCTAGCGTTTTTAATATGCGCTCAGCATCCGGAATTGTTTTTAAAAGATGAACGCCTTGCAAATCTCGACCTTCCCATTCTGGCATAACAGGACGCACTCCAGTCGCAATTAATAATCGATCGTACGGAAATTCAAAAACATCTTTCGTCTTCGTATGCTCTGCGTACACCGTTTTCTTTTCCGTATCTACTTTCGTTACTTCATGACGCACTTTCGCATCAATTCCGTATTTATCACGAAACGTCTTTACATTACGCGCGATTAATTTTTCCGTTGAAGTGATAGCACCACTAATGACATACGGTAATCCACACTGCGCGTACGAATAAATTTCACCTTTTTCTAACGTTACAACATTTGCATTTTCATCGTTTCTAACAATTTGCATAGCTGCACTCATACCAGCTGCATCTCCGCCAATAATGACATAGTTCACTTTACCACTCCTTCTTTTTTACATACTCTTTACGTTTTCCATATTTTTTAGAAATAACACCTACTTCCATTGTAAAGAAAGAGAATTTCAACTTCAAATTTGGTGCACAAACCTATACTTTAATAGGTAACCGTCGTGTCTTATAAACAACATGTTTAATATGCTATAACAGTAACAATTGAAAGTAGGTGAAACATACATGTGCGCCGGCCTTCTCGCTCAAACTCCAGAGGAACCGAAAGAACCAAAACCCGCCTTGTCGCTTGATCAAGAATTCTCTATTAACGCAACCATTTATAGTGCTCGTGCTTGGTTATCTAATGATGAGACTTTCCCACAAACGATTTGGAAAGGCTCTCGCTTCGCTTCAGCATCACACGCTGGCAAGTCCATCTTACCAATCGGCACTGTAAAAATTTTGAACTTATCTGATGATACAATAACAGTTACTGCATCATCAGAATCAGATGATACTCTCAAAATAGTCGTACCCCCTCATTCTGAAGGTGTTTTAACATCTAATGGTTTATCTGATGTGCAAGCAAGTACATCAGGAGGAGCAAGTAAAGTCACGTTCCTCTTTCATATCTTTTTCTCAAGGGATCCTGGTTCAGATAAAAAACCATAAAAAAGGTACAGTTATGCACTGTACCTTTTTTCACGTATTCTATTCTCTTGATTTGATGAGTTCAACATTATAAGATTCAATATCCGTTAGCTTTCCTGCAAAATATGGATTTTCTCTATACCAAGACTGCTTTGAAAAATACGCTTGCATGTCTTTCGTTTGAAACATATGTCCATGTCTTGCGTATATTTCGTTTCTCGCTATTTTCAACTGTTCTTTCGATAAATATGCTAAGTCCGCACTCGTTAGTTTTCGAATATCACTATCAGGGAAGATAAAACCATTATATACATACCGAGTCGTAGCTGGCGGAGTAACATTGTAAACAACTGTTTTTTCCGAGCTCTTCTTCTGGAATGGAAGATTATACGAAGGAAATGCCGTTACCGTTTCTACCTTCGTCGTTTCCCTTCCATTTTCTCCATTTCGTTCTAAATAAATCGTCGCACTTCCATCAGTCGCTACAGGCCCCCACGTAATTTCTTCTCCAACCAGCGCTGTAACTGGATTTTGATTCACGTACAATGTTGCACCAGGCACGTTCGTTTGGACAGTAATATATTGACCTTGCAACGTTAAATCTATCGTTACGTTATTTTGACCTTGTTTCATAAGTACAACCTTTTCTTCACGTGATAGTTTCACATAGTCATTTTTATATTCTGCTTGAAACATTTGAGTTCCCGGAAGAAACGGTCCATATTGCTTCTCAAACTTTTTGTCATCTGTTTTATCAATTTCTTTTCCGTTCATTTTTAAAGCTGCACCTTTTTCATTTGAAAGCAACGTCGTATAATACGTCTTTGCTTTCAATTTATACCGATCAAATAAAAAGAAATACTTTCCGTCTTTCGTTAACGAAAAGTCTGTTCTTTCGATTCCGTTCCCTTGTTTTTTATCTATCCTCAAATGTTCTTTCAATTCATTCACATAAGATGGATTTTCTTTTATATACGAAAAGAGTGGCATTAGACTCTCTCTCGTTACAACAACTGACGGATCATCTGCCGTGACGATTTCAGCTAACTTCTCCCCGTCCTTCTCTTGTAAAATCGTAATCATCCGGTCTACTTGTGCCGACTGCTTATAATACGATGATCCGTATAAATAGAGTCCGACAATCGCTATAACAAATAGTGCTAACAGTGTAATGCCAACCTTTGCACCACCACTCATGTTCTTCTTTACTACAGGACTTCCCCTCTTCATCCCGCAGTTTTGACAAAATTGCACACCTTCTTCAAACTGAGTCCCACACTTTGTACATACATTCATCCATTCAACCACCTTTTCATTAGAAGCCAGTTATTCCCTGTGTAAAGGTTTGAATTATCGTGCTAATGTAAGACCACAGTACAATGAATGTTGCAATTCCGATTAAAACATTTGCGATAAGAAGTGTATAAATAGGATCTAATCCGCCGTTATCTAGTTTTACTGTAGCTACAATTATACTAATTCCCATATACGTTGTAGCCAGCCCTAATAAAATTGGTAAGAAAAAGATTAATAAGAAACTAAAAAGAAAAGAAAGAACTAATATAGCAATTGCCGGAGTTGCTATCGTTCCCCATATACCGAATACTTCAAGATACGAAAAAGATGCTTTCATCATCTTACCGCTTACAAAAATAATAAATCCGACAAATAAAGTTAAAATTAATAAAAATAAAAAGACCGTTACAGTGTCCAAAAAGAATGTAGGAGTAGGTATATCTGGTGCAAATGTTCTCGTAACAGCTGCTGCAGCACTCATCATTCTATAAAAAAGACATGCTCCTAAAAAACAAATAAGAACAAGACTTACAATTCCATTTCGCACTTCAACCTTGCCGCTTTTCATAATCGCTGTCGGTGCTTTGAAAGCATGTTTAAAAAACTGAAAATATCCACTCGCAAATCGCTTCGCTTGCTCTACCGTTTCCTTTGCTAAAGCTACGCGTTCCTGTTGCTCACCTTCTTCCTGTGCACCACTCGCTACTACTTCCTCCGTCAACGAATGTCCACAATTCCCGCAAAATTTTGCCTCTGCTGTATTTTCCGTATGACACGCCGGACATTTCATTCTCGCATTCCCCCCTTAAGCAGATACCGTATAGGGTGTTACAAATTCAATATATGACTTTGTACATAAAACATGACTACAAGAAAAAGATTATGAAATCCTTCTTTCAAATGAAAATATATGTGCTAGCAATCTTGAAAAATAATGCTATTATGAAACAGAACAAATAACATTTTTAACAGATTGGATGACAGGCAATGGAATTAGTAAACTCAATTTTTCAAATACTCCTTACAAGCGTAATCCAATTATTTTCCTTAATTGGCGTTATCATTGTAATTGGATTTCTATTAGGCTATTTAGAATCATTAACACGCATGTATTGGTCGAGAGCTTTCGGAAGAAAAGGATTCCTTTTAACGGCGTGGATCGGTGTTCCTATTCATGAACTTGGACATGCCATTATGTGTGTACTTTTTCGTCATAAAATTGTAGCAACGCAGTTTTTCCCAACAGATACAAGTCAAGGTGCTTTAGGATACGTACAACATCAATACAATCAAAAAAGTGTATATCAACGAATTGGGAACTTCTTCATTGGAATCGGTCCTATTATTTCCGGTATTACTGCGTTAATCCTTTTAATGCGCTATTTCGTACCAAATTCATATTTCTTATTTAATACAACTCTCGAAAAAACAATCGCTTCTACTTCTATTAATGTAGAAATGGTTCAAAACATGCTCTTGTCGACGTTTGTATTATTGAAAAGCTTATTTACAATAAGTAATTTATTAAATCCTTCTTTTTGGTTATTTTTATTTATCGCCATTTGTATTTCTGCACATATCGCTTTAAGTAAACCAGATATTAAAGGATCAATAGACGGTGTTATCGTCATGTTTATCGTGTTATTTTTATTCAACATAATAGCAGGACTATTTCAGTACGACAGTAACCAGCTCATTGGAAAAGTGATGAAGTATAATATGTACCTCATTGCGTTTTCTAGTGTGGCTCTGCTGTTCTCTTGTCTTTCTACACTTGTTAGTTTTGGATTTTATAAAATAAGAGGAGGGCGTTCGTTTTGAACGCCCTCTTCTCATCACCTATTGTTCTTATAATCACAATGCTCAACCGGAACGCGAGCATGTCCTTCTTCATCTGTACACCATGACTGCGACTGGAAGGCAAGAAAGATACCAACCCATTCTTCTTCCTTTTCAAAGTGAATGAGTATTCCCCCGTCTTGCCATATACCATTATCACCTTTCCATTTCTCTACATTCCCTTGATTCATATGAATATCGTGTATCCCGTTTCCTGGCTCGAAATGAAAGTAAGAATCAGGTGTATTTTCTTCTGGTCCCCATCTTTCACCGAACGCATAAATAATTGCTTTTTCTTCTATCGCTCGTTTTATATAACGCTCTATTTTTTCATTTAAATCATTATCCACTCCTGCTTTTTCAGCTGGTAAAGGAATCATTTGCTTCGAATCAAATACATTACCTCTTACGTAGTCTAAAGCTACTTTCGGTTCATTGTTTTTTATTTCTGTAAAACCGAACGGTAATGTCGGTAAAATATGAATCGCCTCTGACCTAATATTATCACTCGCAAAATATAAAACTTCTGACGGATAACTCTGCGATTTCACGTTAATTGCAATACGATAATCAACTTCTGCTTCGCCTTGTAAATGAACTTGATAATGAGGTGTTTTCCCTTTTCCAATCTTTGATTGTATAACTGTACCTTTTAACACGCCGTATTTTTTTAGGGGCATACATTTCATCTCCTATTCATTTAGTAGAAGCTTTTCATACTTAAGGCATTATCCATATAAAAAGAAAATCCTCCTTTCTCAGGAGGATTTCTTATTTTCTCAACATATACCAAAAAATAACCTCTACGACCACAAGTAACACCGCACCCAAAATCATTAACGTCGTCTTCTTTAATAGTTCATTTTCACGATAAGGGATGTTACATAAATACGCACCCAGTGTAATCCTTGACGGGCAAGCGATTGTCGCTACTGATGATGCGGTGTTTTGCAGTGTTGTGACGTATTGCCACGGGAGTGCTACGTTTTGCGCAGTTTGCATTTGTAGTTTTATGAACATCGCATTTGATCCTGCGTTACTACCTGTTAAAAAGCCACCGATTCCGCCGATAAACGGAGCAACGAAAACGAAAAACGTTCCAAATGTGTCACCAGCTGTTTTTGCCAGTAATGAATGCATGCCAGATGCACCCATTAGTTCTGAAATGGCGATAAACATCGTCGTCGTAATTGCAAATGGAATCCATTGTTTTATCGTTTGCGAGAGTGATTGTTTAATAATATGAGATGGAATGCGGAAGAAAATAATAGTAAATAGGCAAGTCATACCGAGCCAAAATCCTGGTGAATATAGTAGCTCCAGTTTATAAGAATATGATTTTAAATCAAGGACTGCATATGATCTGAATACATCATGTAATGCTGGTACAAGGCGAGAAAGTAAAATACAAACGGTTAAGAATATATAAGGGCTAATAATTTTTATAATAGATACTTCTCTCTCCGTTGCCGCAGCATGTTCTGTTATAAGATTTTGTTCATTTTTCCCTTTTAATTTAATGATAAGAAAGTCAAATGCAATTGTAACGATAGAACTTAATATACCTGCTAGTTCAACACTTACATATGCGTTAGAAAGATAAATTCCGAGAGAAAATAATAGAAAGAAACCGCATCCTTCCTTCCACTTTTCAATAACCGCCTGCCAACCGCCAACAACGTGTAAAGAAAGAATGATGAAATAAGCAAACATCGGAATGCTTAGTAGTGCCGTATTCGTGCCAAGTGTTGTAAGCGGCATATTTATAAGCTGCGAACCGATAATCGTACCAGTTGCCATTGCGCCCCATGAACTAGCTAGTAAACCAATAAATGAAAGTAGTACAGCTTGAAACGGTTTATAGCCTAATGATAGAAAGATAGGTGCTGCAACCATGAAGCCAATTCCGAATCCACTTACTGATTCGATTAGCGGACAAATACCAAAACACATAAGGAGCATTTGTAATAAACGATCGTGCGTCACTTCTTCTAAAAAACGCGCTACTTGATCGATGTACCCCATTTTGTTCATGAGGTGAAATAAAAAAATACCGAAAAACAACACGTACCCGACAATAAAACAAATTAACCAACCTTTAATCGTTGCGTGCACAGTTTCACTTATCCCTAGTTGAAACGTTGGCGAGAGTAAAACGATTCCAACAGACACAACGTAAGCGATTAAAGAGGACCTTAATGACGTTTGTTTAAATAAAAATAAACAAATGAAAATCATCATAATTGGGATAAGTGCCAACAATATGGCCATGTTATCATCTCTTTTCATTAAAAATACAATTTTTAACTATTATATAACAGATGTCATAAATTTCAATTGTTTTTGCAACAGATTCAAAAAAGGAGCCATTTAGCTCCTTTTTCAATTACTCCCATTTTCTATTATCCTGAAAAACCGTCTGCTGTCTGACTATTTTGTCTAACACAACAAACACAATATAAGCACATATTACTTGCAATACAACATTTCCAAATTTCATTAATTCAAATGAATGGATCCAGCGAAATAATTCGTTTAATAATACAATCGAAACGATACTAAATAGTTCTATACTAATCGAAAATATACATATTTCTAAAATAGATTGCTCTTGAATGCGATTTAAGTTGGAAAAGATGAATACATATCCTAAAAATAGAGCCATCACCTCTATTTTCGTCATGCTAATAAGCCAAGCGTATAATGGTACAGTTAGAAGAAGATATAGTAGTTTACGTCTTAGCATGCTTTCTCACCCTCTAAGTTATATGTATTTTCTGTATATTTTAACATTTATTACGTAAAACAAAAAGAAGAGACTTATGCCTCTTCTTTTTGTTTTGTTGCCTGTATTAATTCACATATTTCTTCTCGCTTTTCATTTTCTAACAGCTCGATGACTTTACTTCCAACGACTACTCCATCACATATTGTAATCATTTCTTCTACATGTTCCTTCGTTGAAATACCAAACCCTGCCACTACCGGTAAATGTGTATGTGATTTTACTTTTTCTAAGTAACTATGAATCTCACCTTTAAAGTTTTGACGTACTCCTGTTACGCCCGCTACTGTAACAGCGTAAACGAACCCTTCTGATTCACTCGTAATTTTTTCAATTCGCTCAATTGGGCTCGTTACTGTAACGAGTGGAATTAGCACAATGTTTGCCTCTCGAAGTAACGGGGCAATAATATTTTGCTCTTCATACGGTAAGTCTGGAACGATGATGCCATCTACACCTGCTTCTATACAGTTTTCGATGAATCGTTCTTTTCCGAATGCGAGTACCGGATTTAAATATGTCATGAGTACAAACGGAATTTGTACTTCTTTCCTTACCTCTATTAATGCTTGAAAAATACCTTTTACTGTTACACCGCTATCTAACGCTCGTTTCCCTGCTCTTTGAATCGTTGGACCGTCTGCGACTGGATCTGAAAACGGAATGCCGATTTCAACGATACTCGCTCCTGCTTCGTCTAGAAAACGAATTCTTTCTTTTAATTTTTCAAGGCCACCATCTCCGCCCATTACATACGGAATAAATGCTTTCTTACCATTTTCAAACGCTGCTTTAATTTTTTCTACTCCCATTTTTTACACCTCTTCCATATAACGTTTTATACTCTCTACATCTTTATCCCCGCGGCCAGATAAACAAATGACAAGTCCTTCGTCTTTATTCATTTGCGGCGCTAATTTTAATGCGTATGCGACAGCATGTGAGCTTTCTAACGCCGGAATAATCCCTTCTTTTTTCGTTAATAATTGAAATGCTTCTAACGCTTCTGCGTCTGTTATCGAATGATAAGAAACGCGGCCAATATCTTTTAGCAAGCTATGTTCTGGCCCAACACCTGGATAATCGAGTCCCGCTGAAATAGAATGCGCTTCTTGAATTTGTCCTTCTTCATTTTGCAGAAGGTACATCATCGATCCGTGTAAAACACCAACGCTTCCTTTCGTTAAAGTCGCTGCGTGCTTTTCTGTGTGAACACCTTTTCCAGCTGCTTCTACGCCGTAAAGAGCGACTTCTTCATCGTGTACGAACGGATAAAACATGCCCATCGCATTACTACCACCACCAATACATGCAACGACTGCCTCTGGTAATTTCCCTTCTAACGCTTCATATTGTTTTTTCGTTTCTTTCCCAATTACACTTTGGAAATCACGAACAATTTTCGGGAATGGATGTGGTCCAAGAACGGATCCCATAACGTAGTGTGTATCGTGTACATGTGAAACCCAGTAGCGAAGCGCCTCGTTTACCGCATCTTTTAATGTACCGCTACCTGCCGCTACGCTTTCTACTTTAGCTCCGAGTAATTCCATTCGGAACACATTTAATTTTTGACGTCTCACATCTTCTTCTCCCATAAAGATGACGCATTCTAATCCGAGTAGGGCACATACAGTAGCGGTTGCCACTCCGTGTTGTCCTGCCCCTGTTTCAGCGACAACTTTTTTCTTGCCCATTCGTACTGCAAGTAGTGCCTGACCGATTGTATTGTTAATTTTATGAGCTCCTGTATGGTTCAAATCTTCACGTTTTAAATAAATCTTTGCACCGCCGCAATACTTCGTCATATTTTCAGCGAAATAAAGCGGTGTTTCTCTTCCGACGTACGTTTTTAAATAATGATTTAATTCCTTTTGAAACGCTTCATCTTGTATCGCTTCTTTATATGCTTCTTCTAGCTCTAATACAGATTGCATTAACGTTTCTGGAACGTATCGTCCTCCGTATATACCGTAGTGACCTTTTTCATCTGGATGTGCGTAGTTCATTTGGAACACTCCTTCGCTTTTATAATAAATTGTTTTATTTTCTTTAGATCTTTCTTTCCTTCTGTCTCCACTCCGCTACTTACATCGACCATGTATGGCTGAATCGTTCGAATCGCTTCTTCTATATTAAAAGCGTTTAATCCACCAGCTAATATCGTTTTCTCTCGCAATTTTTTTGACATATGTGCGAGTAACTCCCATGAAAATTGCTTTCCATTTCCTCCGTGAAACTTTTCTTTCGGGCTATCAAACAATATATAATCCGTTTCATATGTCTGAGCATTTTTCATATCACTCTCTGAAGTTACCCCAAGTGATTTTATAGACGGAATATTCAATCTTCTGATTTGATGATTGTCTTCATCCCCATGTAGTTGCACATGCGTTAACCCACATTCATCTGCAATTTTCTCGATCACTTCTACTGATTCATTTACGAAAACACCAACCTTTAACACGTTTGTTGGAAGCTCCTGAATGATTTCTTTCGCTAGCACTGGAGTGATTTTTCGCTTACTTTCTGCAAAAACAAATCCGAGTGCATCAGCTCCGTATTCGCAAGCACGTTTTGCCGTTTCAACATCAGTGATGCCGCAAATTTTCACTTTCATATGTTCACCTTACAGTCTTCAAAAAAGGTATGAATAGAAGATGATGTCATAAGTGCCTCTCCAACTAACACACCTTTTGCTCCAGCTTTTTTAACACGGATAATATCTTCCTTTGAATGAATCCCACTTTCACTAATCCAAAGTAATCTCTCCTCGTTTAATCGTTTTCCAAGCTTTTCTGTTTGGCTTAAATCGACTTCGAATGTTTTTAAATTACGGTTGTTAATGCCGATAACGTGCGGATTTAATTGGATTGCAATTTCTAATTCTTGCTCATCATGAACTTCAACAATTGCTTCTAATCCTTTTTCTAGTACGTAGCTGTACAGCTCTTTTAATTTTTCTTTCGTTAACGCCGCTACAATTAATAAAATAATATCTGCTCCAGCTTCATACGCCCTATCAATTTGAATCTTATCAATTATGAAATCTTTACATAGAAGCGGAATGTTACTTTCTGCTCTTGCCGTTTGTAAATCGTGAAACGACCCTTTAAAAAATTGACCGTCTGTTAAAACAGATACTGCTCCTGCGCCGCATTCTTCATATATTTTCACTTGTTTTCGTACATCAACGTGTAAATTAATATCTCCTTTTGATGGTGATGCTCGCTTTACTTCTGCAATGACAGTAAACTGCTGTAATGCTTCTACAAGTGAATATGTCTTTCTACTTTCTTTTAATGGTGTATACGTTTCATATAATGCCGCAACTTCCTTTTTCTTTTGGTCTACAATTTTATCTAAAATCGTCCCCACGTTAATTCACCCTTTCTAATTTTTCATTACTTGCTGCAATTAATAAGTTTAGTTTGGCTAATGCTTTTCCAGAGTCAATGCTATATGCCGCTAGTGTAATTCCTTCTTCAATCGTTTCTGCTTTTCCATTTGCAAAAAGGGCTAGACCTGCATTTAATAAAACTGTATCGCGGTAAACATTCTTTTCTCCGCTTAATACTCCGAGCGTAATCTTTGCATTTTCTTTCGAATCCCCGCCTCTAATCTCTTCGTTTTTCACTATTGAGAAACCATATTTCTTAGGTTCAATACTCGTTTCTACTATTTCATTATCTTTCAAAATGACAACATAATTCTCTCCTTGTAATGATGCTTCATCTAAAAATCCACTTCCGTTTACGACAAGCGCTTGTTTTCTGCCTAGTTTCTGTAATACTTGCGCAACTGGTAGTAACATATCTCGTTTATAAATGCCGACAAATTGTGTTTCTAAATTTACCGGATTTGTTAAAGGACCAATTAAGTTAAAAATCGTCGGCACATTCAATTCTTTTCTTATTTTCATAATGCGTCTTAATGCTGGATGCATCGCTGGTGCGAATAAAAATGCGATGCCGACATGCTCTAATAAATAATCAATTTCGTTTGGCGTACTGCTAATATTTACACCGAGTTCTTCTAATAAATCTGCACTTCCTGTTTTACTAGAAACAGCTCGATTACCATGTTTTGCAACCTTTACGCCAGCTCCTGCCAGTACAAATGCCGATGTTGTACTAATATTAAACGTTTGGGCACCGTCACCACCTGTCCCGCAATTGTCCATTGCTCCTTGTATATGGTTCGAAAACGGTAATGCCTTTTCACGAAGAGCTCGAACAAGGCCGTATATTTCTTCTGCCGTTTCACCTTTCGCTTTCAGTAATACTAAGAAAGCTGCAATTTCACTCTCCAATATGTTTTCATTTAATAAAAGAAGCCCTGCTCTATACATCTCCTCTTCTGTTAAATGTTGTCCCTCCACTAATTTACGAAGATAGTTATTCATACTCTTTCCTCCTCCTTCACTTCTGTTAAAAAGGCACGTATTAACTTTCCACCTTCTTCTGTCGCGATTGATTCCGGGTGAAACTGTAATCCGAATAGCGGATAATAATTGTGACGAACTGCCATAATTTCTCCATCGTCCATCGCTGTCGCTAGTATGTCAAAACACTCTGGCAAGCTCGTTTGCGCTGCAACAAGGGAATGGTAGCGCATCGCCGTTAATGGCTGTGTTACATATGAAAAGATTGAAGTTCCATTATGTTTTACACGTGATGTTTTACCGTGTTTAATGCGTTCTGCTCTTACAATGTCTCCTCCAAATGCTGATATAATTGCTTGATGACCAAGGCAAATCCCTAATATGGGAACGTTCTTATAAAAATGACGAATCACTTCGATACAAATGCCAGCATCCTCTGGTTTTCCTGGTCCTGGTGATAGCACAATTCCTGTTGGGTTCATCCCTTCTAACTGTTCTATCGTTATTTGATCATTTCTTACGACTACAATATCTTCTTCGTATTCACCTAACAGTTGATACAAGTTATATGTGAATGAATCATAATTATCAATTAGTACAATCATTTCATTACCTCCAATAGCGCTCTCGCTTTATTTAACGTTTCTTCATATTCAGCTACTGGGTCTGAATCATAAACAATTCCCGCTCCTGCCTGAACATATGCTTTTTCATCCTTTACGACCATCGTTCGAATGGCGAGCGCCATATCAAGATTCCCTGAAAAACTAACGTATCCAACTGCACCTGCGTATACATTTCTTTTTTCATTCTCTAGCTCATTTATAATTTCCATCGCTCTAATTTTCGGAGCTCCCGACACTGTTCCTGCTGGTAGGCAATACGCTAATGCATCAAATCCACTCATTTGTTTTCGTAATATTCCGTAAACTTCAGATACAATGTGCATAACGTGGGAGTATTTTTCTACTTTCATATATTTATCTATCGTCACGGATCCAATTTCACTTACTCTGCCAATATCATTTCGCCCAAGATCTACAAGCATCATGTGCTCCGCTCGTTCTTTCTCATCTTCTAACAGTTCTTTTTCAATTTCCGCATCTTCCTGCTTCGTTTTCCCTCTCGGCCTCGTACCGGCAATTGGGTTCGTCATCACTTTATCGTCTCTTACTGATAACAAACTTTCTGGCGAGGAACCGAGTACAACATAGTCTTGAAAATCGATATAGAACATATATGGTGATGGATTGGCGATTCGAAGTTTTCGGTATAACGCGAATGGATCACCGATACATTCACTTTGCAAACGCTGTGACAGTACGACTTGGAATATGTCCCCGGCTCTTATATGTTCTTTCGCCGTTTCTACCATCACGCGAAATTCTTTTTCAGTTATTGAAGAAGTAAATGATAATGTTGATCTTATTTCAGTTACTTCAGATTCTTCTCCCTGTAATACTTCCTCTTTGTATACTTGCAATCTTTCATATACTTCTTCATAAGAAGCTGAATCGTCTTCCCTGCATACATATACAAATGATAATTTTTGGCGTAAGTGGTCATACACGATAAACTCACGGTACAGTAAAAGGTGTACTTCCGGAATATTCAATGGATCGTGTAAATCTGCTCCAATGTTTTCATATTGCCGAATGACGTCATAACCAATATAACCAACTGCTCCTCCGCAAAACGGGAATGGACTGTCTACTTGAGCTGACGCGATTTCTTCTTCTAACACTTGTAGTACGTTACTTTGCAGCTTTTCTGTTTGGCCGTAAATCGTTCGTTCTACTTCCGTACCAACACTTTTCACTTCACCATATGGATTACATCCTAAGTAAGAATAGCGTCCTTTATCTTGATGAAGCTGCGAACTTTCTAATAAAAACTTTTTCTTTCCTTTCATACGTCTATATAAAGAAATTGGCGTAATGCTATCTCCTTCTTCTTCAGCGATTACTAAAAATGCTCTTCCCTGTTCTTTTTGCTTCATAAATTCCTCTTTTGTCATCATGCCTTTCACCTCAATCTGAAAAATAAAAAAGTCCCCTACATATCGAAAATATGTAGAGGACGATAATTTTACCGTGGTACCACCTCATGTTGGACGCAAAAGCATCCCGCTTTGTTCAGGTACAAAATATATACCTTATCCTTGTAACGGCGGAACCCGGGTTGCCTACTGAAAATAATTGTTCAGCATACCTCTCGTAAGCCCATTCCGTATATGGCACCGCACCGGGCTCCCACCTATCCCCGGCTCTCTGTAACGTCTCCAATATACGTACTCTTCTTACTTAAACGATTTCATTTATTTAATTTTTTGTACACAAAAAGGGAGTACTCATCCTATAGAAAGGACGGGTACTCCCGTGGTGCCACCTTAATTCGTTACAAATGTAACGCACTTTACCGTATCAAAAACAATACGTGTCTCTTGTATCGATGAGATCATGTCGCCAAAGCCTACTTCTTTCGTTTCGGTTTGGAAGCTCCGAAGTCCATTCCACATCAATCCCATACTGATTCGCACCAACCATCAGCTCTCTGACATGTTCATCATGTGTACTCTTCTTCATCAACGCTTGCATTTTTTTAAGTTGCACTCATTATAGACCTAACTTTTTTCATAAGTCAATACTTTTAAAAGAATTTTATTTTTCTCTCCTTTCAATATTATATTGACAAAACAACCTCTTTTTATGTAAATATAATAAATACTCTATTAAAAATAAGGTTTTTTGCATGAATATTATATATTAAAAAAGTAAAACAATGTCAAAAAACGCTTACATTTCTGAAAATTCGTATTTCTGTATGGATTTTTCAGAATAATCATGATAGATTATAAATATGCATAACGCATCAAAAGACATGACAAAAGGAAGGGGAACTACATGAGTACGCAGATGTTAACTTTAACTTCTATCTCTATTTACATGCTCGGGATGTTAGTAATTGGCTATTTCGCCTATAAACGAACGTCCAACTTAACAGATTATATGCTTGGCGGGCGTACATTAGGCCCCGCAGTAACAGCATTAAGCGCTGGAGCATCCGATATGAGTGGTTGGCTTTTAATGGGCTTACCCGGTGCAATGTTTAGCGTTGGATTAAGTAGTAGTTGGATTGCGATCGGCCTGACACTAGGCGCATACGCAAACTGGCTATATGTCGCTCCTCGCTTACGTACCTACTCTGAAATTGCAAATAACTCTATTACTATCCCAGAATTTTTGGAACACCGTTTCCACGACAAATCTCACATGCTACGTTTAGTATCCGGACTTGTTATTATGATTTTCTTTACTTTCTATGTAGCTTCAGGATTAGTTTCAGGCGCTGTATTATTTGAAAATTCATTTGGCATGAACTATCATGTTGGATTATTCATTGTTGCAGGCGTTGTTGTCGCTTACACATTATTTGGTGGTTTCTTAGCAGTAAGTTGGACAGACTTCGTGCAAGGAATCATTATGGTAGTCGCTCTTATTCTTGTTCCTATCGTAACAATTATGAATTCGAACGGACTTGGACCTGCATTTGATACAATTCAATCTGTAGATCCAACACGTTTAGATATTTTTAAAGGTGCCTCTACTTTAGGAATGATTTCTTTATTCGCATGGGGCCTTGGTTATGTTGGACAACCTCATATTATCGTACGCTTTATGGCAATTTCCTCTGTAAAAGAAATTAAAAGCGCACGAAGAATTGGTATGAGCTGGATGATTTTCTCTGTTGTCGGAGCTATGTTTACTGGTCTTATCGGTATTGCTTACTATTCACAACAAGGGTTGACATTATCTAACCCAGAAACAATTTTCCTTGAACTAGGAAAAATTTTATTCCATCCACTTATTACTGGATTTTTATTAGCCGCTATTTTAGCAGCTATTATGAGTACAATTTCATCTCAGTTACTCGTTACTTCTAGTGCTATAACAGAAGATTTATATCGTACATTCTTTAAACGTTCTGCTTCTGATAAAGAACTTGTATTTGTCGGTCGTATGGCTGTACTTGTTATCGCATTAGTCGGATGCGCTTTAGCGTTTAAACAAAATGATACGATTTTAGCTCTTGTTGGATACGCTTGGGCTGGATTTGGTTCTTCATTCGGACCTGCTATTTTATTAAGCTTATATTGGAAACGTATGACGAAGTGGGGCGCACTTGCTGGTATGATTTCTGGTGCGGCTACAGTAATTATTTGGACTCAATTCAAATTCTTAAAAGAATTCTTATATGAAATGATTCCTGGTTTCACTATTAGTTTACTAGTAATCGTTATTGTTAGTTTACTAACGCAACCTTCAAAAGAAGTTGAAGAGCAATTTGAGAATTTCGAAAAACAACATAGTCATAATCTATAAAGGAAAAGCTCTGCTGTTATCGTATCAGCAGAGCTTTCTTTTTATGAAAGTTCGACAATCTTCTACTCGAATTTAACAATTTCTTTATGTTTCGTTAAATTAAACATAACACTACTCCTTTATAGTATTACTATCAGCACTTATACAGAAAGGGGACTCCAACATGTTAGCAGCTTTCCAGCAACAACAAACACGAAAATTTTCACCTATTACAAATACTTCTGCGTCTTGTTTGAACATACAACCTAACCCACCTAAAATTTCAATCGCTCCTTCTGTTATTTCAGTCATTGGTGTTCATATGGAAAAAAATAAGTTGAAAGTAAGAACTGGACAAAGCACTGAGTTATCAGCTTCCGTTTTGCCAGTGCAAGCAACGAATAAAGAACTTATTTGGACAAATATGAATGCTGATGTTATCACAATGTATCCAAAAGGTAATACGGTAACGATTACTGGAAAAAGTGCCGGAAGAGCAGTCGTAATTGTCACAACTACTGAAGGAAAGTTCCGTGACCTATGTATTATTCATGTACAACCTTATATGACAAATCCAAAGTAAAAGAGTGGCTTCCTAGCCACTCTTTTACTTGATTTCAATGTGTGAATTTTTACTTGTAACAAGATTGATGAATTGGTCTTTATCTTTAGGAGAAATAACTTCTGTTTTATGTGCGCCATAAACAATTTCAAGTCGATCCAATGACAATGCATGAGCAGCTATTGGATTTTTCGTATTTGAAATTTGTTTTATATCTCGTATAAATATGCTTTTTTTAACGAGACCTGATCTAATTGTAATTGTTTCTTCTCCGACGATGTATTTTGTCGAAAACCAACTCCACATAAATAATATTGCTAACGGAAGTGTAAAAAATAAAAGAAAATACTCTTTTCCTGCAAATAGAGGAGCAACACACGCTCCAATGACAACGAAAAAAATCGGATATAACCATATATCTTTTTTTGATGGAAATTCCATTAAACTTCCCTTCCTCCCCTATATTTCTGTAAAACAAAAAGAGAAGTATCACAACTTCTCTTTTCTCCTCTAACATTATAATTCCTGTGTATACGCAGGCTCATTTACTACATTTTTTGCTGTTCGTTTTTGTTGCTGTAGTAAGAAAACAGATACACCAAACAATACGAGCATGCTACCGATAATTTGCATGGCATTTAGTCTTTCACCGAGTAAGAAGAACGCTAATATAGATGCTCCAACTGGTTCACCTAAAATACTCATCGAAATTGTTGTTGCATTTACGTAGTTTAATAACCAATTATTAATGACGTGTGACACTGTCGGCACAACCGCAAGTAAAAGAAAAACGGTCCAATCCCACTTCGTATAACCTGTAAAAGGTACTTGCAATACTATATTATAAATCCCCATAAAAATACCGGCGAATGCAAAAACTGTAAAGCTATAAATCCAGTGTGATACTTTCTTTACTGTTGTTTGCCCGATAAATAAATAACCGACAACCGCTATGACACTTAAAAAGGATAATATATCTCCATAAATCGCTTGTTCACTTAGCCCTAAATCTCCCCACCCAATACACATTACGCCTAGTATCGCTATTCCCATTGTCGCAATGGCTGAGTATGTTGTTCTTTCTTTAAATAAGAAAAAACCTCCAACTAAAGATACGATTGGTTGAAGCGCTAAAATAATCGTCGAACTAGCAACTGTCGTATGCTTTAAAGATTCAAACCACAAAAGAAAATGAAGCGCTAAAAAGAAACCAGATCCAATTAAAAATCCCCAATCTTTTATTTGAATCTTACTAAACTCTTCACGTTTTTTCCAAACGATAGGCAGCATAATAAGTACGATAATCCATAATCGATACATACTTAATATTGAAGATGGTGCTGAGGACATCTTTACAAAAACTGCTGCGAATGAAATGGCTATAATGGAAATTGCTAATGGTAGTGCGATTGATCTTTCCTGTTTCAAATTCCGTCTCCCCTCTCACCTGTCAAAAATCCCACTTCATTATATCCGTTTTCTTTCATAACTTAAATACTAATTTTTTAGATTCTTCGTACCATTATGGTAAAATAGAAACGAAAGCACCTATTAGTGAATATTTCTTTCTTTTTCACTACAAGCGTCGCTCTTACAATCATTACAGTAAATTTTTATTTAGGGGGATCTACATGAATCAAACAATAGGGAGAATTGAAGAAATTTCATTTTATAGCGCATCACTTCAAGAAGATGTTACACTTCTCGTTTACTTACCAGTAAATTACACACCACTGCACAAACATACAGTTGTAATTGCACAAGATGGTAGAGATTATTTTCAGCTTGGTAAAGCGCACCGTGTAATTGAGCGCCTTCGTGAA
This sequence comes from Bacillus sp. AY3-1, assembly GCF_008368785.1. NCBI lineage: Bacteria > Bacillati > Bacillota > Bacilli > Caryophanales > Bacillaceae > Bacillus > Bacillus sp. AY3-1. The sequence goes on from NZ_QORZ01000014.1 coordinate 105,445, forward strand.
ACTGAAGAAATTGACCGTACAATTATTGTCGGTATTCCATATAAAAATGTACACGATCGTAAAGAAAAATATTTCCCAAATGAAGTGAAAAACGCTGCGTATATTCGTTTCCTTGCTCATGAACTTGCACCATATATCGATGAAAATTATCCAACGTACCAAATGGGAAAAGGTCGTGTGTTAATTGGTGATTCTCTTGGCGGGACAGTTTCCTTCATGACTGCACTTATGTATCCGCATACATTCGGTAAAGTCGTTATGCAATCACCATTTGTGGATGAAACAGTGATGAGCTTAGCAAAAGACTTTAAAAATCCGGAGGCGCTAGACCTTTATCACGTCATTGGGACAGAAGAAACAGCTGTAAAACGCACTGATGGACAAGTATCCGATTTCGTTGGGCCGAACCGTGAGCTCAATACGCTTCTGACAGATAGAAATTTCATCACACATTACGAAGAATTCGAAGGTAACCACACGTGGAAATATTGGCAAACTGATTTACCGAAAGCTTTCTCTCATATTCTATCAATGAAATAATAGAGAGCAGTATTCAGAATAATTTGATATAATAGATTAAGAGAGTTATTTTCTCAAAATCTAACTAGACTTACAAAGGGAGGAATTGGAACATGAAATTAGGCATTGTAATTTTTCCATCTAAAATGATTCAAGATAAAGCGAACGGATTGCGTAAACGTTATGATCCGCACTACGCATTAGTTCCGCCACATATTACATTGAAAACACCCTTTGAGACGCAAGATGAACAATTAGAATCGATTGTAAAAGAGTTACATACAATCGCAAGTAAAACGAACCCTTTCACCCTTCATGTCGGAAAAGTTGGTTCATTCGCACCTGTTAATAATGTTCTTTATTTTAAAGTAGAAAAAACACCTGAACTTACTTTCTTAAATGAGGAGATGCATAGCGAATTCTTTATACAAGAACGCGAGTACGCTTTCGTACCTCATTTAACAATCGGACAAGGCTTATCCGATGCAGAGCATGCTGATGTATTAGGTCGATTACGTATGAAAGATTTCTATTATGAACAACCAATTGATCGCTTCCATCTTCTATATCAATTAGAAAACGGAACGTGGACTGTATACGAAACATTCCACCTTGGAAAGGGGAACAACTAATTTGCACGCACAGATCGTACAAACGGACGAACAACTAAGAGATGCATTCTCTGTACGTAAGCAAGTATTTGTGAATGAGCAACAAGTTTCTGCTGACGAAGAGTATGATGAGTTTGAAGAAACTTCAACACACGTTGTTATATATGATAATGATGTTCCAGTTGGTGCTGGTCGTTTTCGCATACTGGATGGAATAGGAAAAATGGAACGCATTTGCGTACTAGCTTCCCATCGTAAAAAAGGCATTGGAAAAATTGTTATGGATGCACTTGAAGCGTATGCGAATGAAAACTCGCTACCAAAATTAAAGCTGCATGCCCAAACACATGCTGAAGATTTCTATAAGAAACTTGGATATGTAACGCATTCTGATGTATTCATGGAAGCAAATATTCCTCACATCGTTATGATAAAAGAATTGTAATTTGAAAACAGGAGGTATCCCCTCCTGTTTTTTACATTGCTATTTTCTTTTTCTTCCGCTAAAGTTAAATGTTGATGCTATAGTTTTGAAGGTGAATATATGACACAAGAAAAATTTTCACAAAAATCATTAACGCACGCTGACATTCCGCGTGCAACATATCATATTCCGAAAACATCTATCCATTTAATTATGGAAGAAGATGCAGATGCGGCGTATTTTCGCGCTCTCGAACAACAAAATGTTTTTTTAAATGAAAAACAATTAGAGGCTGTGCGAACGACAGAAGGCCCTGTCCTTACATTGGCTGGTGCCGGAAGCGGGAAAACATCTGTTTTAACAACCCGCGTAGGTTATTTAGTAAATGTAAAACAAGTTCATCCACGAAATATTTTATTGCTTACATTTACACAAAAAGCAGCTGAAGAAATCCGAAACCGTGTAGCAAATTTACCAGGTATGAATCGTGCTGCAAGTAGCTACGTTGTTGCTGGTACATTCCACTCTGTCTTTTTAAAATTGCTTCGTAGTCAAGGATATAATCAGCAAATTTTAGCAAACGAAAAACATAAACAAATTATGATAAAGAAAATCTTGAAAGAATTGCGTCTAAAAGACGATTATGATGCTGAAACAATGCTCGCCATGATTTCACTTGAGAAAAACAAATTGAATCGTCCGAAAGATGTAAAAGCAAAAACACCCGTTGAACAAGAATTTAAAGAAGTATACGAGCGTTTTGAAGAAGTAAAACAACGATATAATTATATTGATTTCGATGACATCTTATTAGAAACATATTATATGTTAGAAAATAACGTTCCTTTGCTTACCCAATTACAACAACGTTTCCACTATATTGAAGTAGATGAGTTCCAAGATACATCGTATGCACAATATGAAATTGTAAAATTGTTAGCCACGCCAAGAAATAATTTATTTATCGCAGGTGATGACGATCAGGCGATATATGGCTGGCGAGGAGCAAGTCACCAAATTATTTTATCTTTTCCAAAAGAATTTGATAACACTACGATTATCGCACTTAATACGAATTATCGATCCAATCCTTTTATCGTCGGGCTTGGAAATGAAGTTATCAAACTAAACCAGGAGCGTTTTGATAAAGAGCTCTATTCTGTGCGTGAAGAAGGTGTACAACCTTTTTACGCAAGACCTGCTACGACTCTTGATGAAGCAAATCAAATTTTGCAGCTCATTCAAGAAAAAGTAGATAGCGGCGAACGCAACTTTAAAGATTTTTGTTTACTGTATCGCACACATTCTGTAAGCCGTTCGTTACTTGATCAGCTTACAATTCACAAAATCCCGTTTATTAAGCACGGGGCGAGTCAATCATTTTATGAACATTCTTTAATTAAGCCTGTATTAGATCATTTAAGACTGGTGATTGAACCGTTTCGACTAGAATCACTTTCAAATATATTGCCAACTATGTATATCGGGCGTGATGATTGTATTTCATTTATTGAACGTGAACAATGGAAATATGGCGAGGGGCGGTTCCCTTCTCTCCTTCATTTCTTATTATTAAATCCGAGCTTGAAACCTTTTCAAGTAAAAAAGGTAAATGAGCGTATCGATTTTATTAAATTTATAAAAGAATTAGAACCGAAAAAAGCATTAAAAGAAATTATTCATGGTAAAGGAAAGTATTTAGAGTACTTACAAAGTAACGATCGTTCTTCCTTTACAATGCATAAAGATATACAAGAAGAAATGTTAGAAGAATTAATGGAGTCAGCAACTCGTTTCACCGATATTCCAGCATACTTACAATTTATTGATGAAGCAATTCAAGGTCAAAAAGAAATGGAAGCATTAAAAACAATGCCGGAAAAAAATGCTGTTTCGCTTATGTCTATTCATAACGCAAAAGGCCTTGAATTTCCATGCGTCTTTTTACTTGGAGCGAGCGATGGTATTCTTCCCCATACTTCTTCTTTAAAAGATGCAAATGATCGTGTTACAGAGACTTCTGAAGCTTTAGAAGAAGAACGTCGACTACTTTATGTCGCAATTACACGTGCGAAAGAAGAACTTTACATTTCCTCTCCGCAATTTTTTAGAGGAAAAAAATTAGATATATCTCGTTTTTTATATACTGCGCGAAAAGATTTACCTGAAAAGACATCCACTAAATAAGGATGTCTTTTTTTATATTGCATTATGTACATCCCTACTATATAAATTCCCTGCTTTTATCGTAAGAATTAACGTAATATCAACCATATCTCATTCATATTGTAATAGTGTATGTCAGAACTCACGATAAGGAGTGAACATAATGAGCTGCAATTGTAACGAAGACCATCATCACCATGATTGTGATTTCAACTGTGTATCGAATGTCGTTCGTTTTATACATGAATTACAAGAATGCGCAACTACAACATGTGGATCCGGTTGCGAAGTTCCATTTTTAGGTGCACATAACAATGCATCAGTAGCGAATACACGTCCTTTTATTTTATACACAAAGACTGGAGAACCTTTTGAAGCATTTGCACCATCTTCAAGCCTTACTAGTTGCCGATCTCCCATTTTCCGCGTAGAAAGTATAGATGATGATGACTGTGCTGTACTCCGTGTATTGACTGTAGTTTTAGGTGATGGTACCTCTGTACCACCTGGTGACGACCCAATCTGTACGTTTTTAGCTGTACCAAATGCAAGGCTAGTGTCGACATCTACTTGTATTACTGTTGATTTAAGTTGTTTCTGCGCTATTCAATGCTTACGTGATGTTTCTATATAAAACTAAATATTAATTTAAGCATGGATTGGGTGGTTCTGCCACCCAATCCATGCTTAAAAGCTATTATTATGTATTTTTCATAAAAT
>NZ_QORZ01000014.1:109906-255605 GCF_008368785.1 Bacillus sp. AY3-1
GATTTAAGTTGTTTCTGCGCTATTCAATGCTTACGTGATGTTTCTATATAAAACTAAATATTAATTTAAGCATGGATTGGGTGGCAGAGTTTTCTGCCACCCAATCCATGCTTAAAAGCTATTATTATGTATTTTTCATAAAATTGGGAACTTGTCTAGAACATAGAACCTGTCCTTTTCATTAACTGAAAGTAGAAACAGATAAAGGAGTGAAAAACATGTTCTCTTCTGATTGCGAATTTACTAAAATCGATTGCGAGGCGAAACCAGCTAGTACACTACCTGCCTTCGGTTTTGCTTTCAACGCGTCTGCACCTCAGTTCGCTTCACTATTCACACCATTACTATTACCTAGCGTAAGTCCAAACCCAAATATTACTGTTCCTGTAATAAATGATACAGTAAGTGTTGGAGATGGCATTCGAATTCTACGAGCTGGTATTTATCAAATCAGTTATACATTAACAATTAGTCTTGATAACTCACCTGTTGCACCAGAAGCTGGTCGTTTCTTCTTATCATTGGGTACGCCAGCTAACATTATTCCTGGATCAGGTACAGCAGTTCGTTCTAACGTTATTGGTACTGGTGAAGTAGACGTATCCAGTGGTGTTATTCTTATTAACTTAAATCCTGGTGATTTAATTCAAATTGTACCAGTTGAGTTAATTGGAACTGTAGATATTCGTGCTGCAGCATTAACAGTTGCACAAATTAGCTAGTAAAAAGCGGTATTTCTTCATTAGAAATACCGCTTTTTATATTTATAATAAAAAACACTCACAGTAATATGAGTGTTTCATTCTTCATAATGTTTTATTGTGTTCTTCTTTTTCCCGCAATTACATCCCTTTTTCTTCACAAACCCTTGTTGTTGTAATTGTTCTTGGTATGCCTGTTGTTGTGCTTGGTGTTGTTGCTGTATATGATACCATTGCTGCAGGTCATATGAATTTTGCCTTGGACTATTACTCACAGCAAACATCTCCTCTACTGTCAATTCTGTCTATTCACTATATGAACAACTCTTTATTTCCGTTCCCTCATTCTTTTAAACTCCGCTTTTTCTCGTATTATGAAAATATATTATTCTCCCATAAAATATCCTGTAATCGTTTCAATGATTGCTGCTGCTCCTGCAATAGCTAATAATGCAAGTAACGGCTCTGCAACGATAGGGATCCAATTATATAAAACTAATAAAAAAGCACTAACCCATACACCTGTACACCAATAGCAGCTTAATAATTCGCCAATCCACTTTCTTAATCCTTTACCTTTTACTTTTGTAAAAGTTGATACACTTCCATCCGGCTCTGTAATCTCTACTTCGTCAATAAACGGTCTTCGCAAAAAAGCTGTAATTTTATCATAAACAATTAAACGGGTTAGCCTAAAGGCAGCTAACGCAAAAATAAAAAATAAAAGCCAGCTTGTAAACAGCATGATTCCACCTTCCCTTATCTTCTTTCGCCTATTTAAAAAAAAAGGTCTTGAGATTGTGACCAAATCTCCTCGACTCCAATATCTTATTAATGTAAATACAAACAAGAAGATAAGGAGTGACATTAATGAGTTGTAACGAAAATAAACACCATAGCTCTTCTCATTGTGTAGTTGACGTTGTAAAATTCATCAATGAATTACAAGATTGTTCTACAACAACGTGTGGATCTGGTTGTGAAATTCCATTTTTAGGTGCACACAACACTGCATCAGTAGCAAATACACGCCCTTTTATTTTATACACAAAAGCTGGAGCACCATTTGAAGCATTTGCACCATCTGCAAGCCTTACTAGCTGCCGATCTCCAATTTTCCGTGTGGAAAGCGTAGATGACGATAGCTGTGCTGTACTACGTGTGTTAACTGTAGTATTAGGTGATACTTCCCCTGTACCACCTAATGATGACCCAATTTGTACGTTTTTAGCTGTACCAAATGCAAGACTAGTATCGACATCTACTTGCATTACTGTAGATTTAAGCTGTTTCTGTGCGATTCAGTGCTTACGCGACGTTTCTATCTAATAAATGAAGTAAACTAAAAAACTATTGGGGTGGTAGAAGCTTTCTACCACCTTTACATATTTAAAAACCTGCCATACTAATCGATTGGATATCATCTATAGACAACTTAATATCTCGCATACTATTTGGCGGCATAATAGCTACAATTCCATTACGATACGATATGATTGATCCAACATATGAGACTGTAGCTGTTTTTATTCTGCACCTTATTTTCGGAATATAATGAGGGCGGTTTAATAAAAAATGAATCTTCTCTTCATTATTCATATCCTTAAATGATTTATTATACGGGACAGTTCTCACTGGCTCATGCTGTTCTTTCTGTTCTTGCTGCTCTTGTACTTGTTCCTCTTCTTCTATTTTTTCTTCTACTTGTTGCTCTTCTTGTTGCTCTATTACCTCTTCCACAGCACTACTTACAATATTTTCGTTTCTATTACTTTCCTCTTTTCGATCTTCATTTTCAAAGTTTGTTAAGATAATTCTTTTTATTTTCGGTGCAGCAAGTTCCAAATTTACTTGCGCAATATATAACAACGGTTTTCCAACTGTTGAACTTTTATTTTTATTCTTCACACTCGTCCCTCCCACTTCCATACGTAGCTGAATAAATTGTGTACTATTATAGTTATATTCATAACGTGGTAAGAACTTTCGTTAAAAATTGTTCTTTCTAAGAACAATTAAAAAGGACAATCTCAACATTTAGAGATTGTCCTTTAAAAATTAATATTATATTTATCCTAGGATATGATACCCTGAATCAACGTGAATGTTTTCTCCTGTTACGCCTCGTGCTAAATCACTGAATAAGAATACTGCCGTATCCCCAACTTCTTCTGGAGTTGTTGTACGACGAAGTGGTGCGCGCTCCTCAATTTCTCTTAAAATTGAGTTAAAGTCGCCTACGCCTTTTGCAGATAACGTACGAATTGGTCCTGCAGAAATAGCGTTAACGCGAATGCCGTGTTGGCCTAAATCGTTAGCTAAATATTTTACGCTCGCTTCTAATGAAGCTTTCGCAACACCCATAACGTTATAGTTTTTCACAACGCGCTCGCCGCCAAGGTATGTTAACGTTAAAATATTTCCGCCTTCTGTCATTACTTTCTTCGCTTCTCTTGCTACAGCTGTTAAAGAGAATGCACTAATATTTTGTGCAAGTAAAAATCCATCGCGAGAAGTATCTACAAATTCACCTTTTAAATCATCACGATTTGCAAAAGCAATACAGTGTGCAACACCGTGAATTGTACCAACCTCTTGCTTGATTGTTTCAAAGCAAGCTGTAAGTTCTTCATCATTTGTTACATCACAAGGTAATACAAGTGATTCTTGCCCTTCTAATGTTTCCGCTAATTCACGAACGTTTCTTTCTAAACGTTCTCCTGCATATGTGAATATTAATTTTGCACCTGCATTATGCAAAGAGCGAGCAATTCCCCACGCAATACTTCTTTGGTTCGCAACGCCCATAACAACAAATGTTTTCCCTTGTAATAGTTCCATGATATATCCTCCCAGAATTGCTTATACTTGTTATTAGTACCTGATACTATAATTATAGTACCATAAAACCTCTTAAAGGCAAACAAAAAAGTCATTAACTTAAATTTTGTTAATGACTTTTTGTTTCTATAAAAAACCGCTCTAATCCTTCTTCCCAAGAAGGCATTTGTGAAAAACCATTTAATCGTAGCATGTTATGTTGGAAAACAGAATATTTCGGTCTCGCTGCCGCCGATCCAAATTCTTCGGTTGAAACAGGTAATACATTCACTTTCATATTTGCATCCGAGAATATTTTTTTGGCAAATCCAAACCAAGAACATGAACCTCTATTTGATACATGATACGTACCGTATAAAGAAGTTTGAATGAGCTTATTAATCATCACATTTAAATCCGCCACATAAGTAGGAGAACCAATTTGATCCGCTACAACAGATAATTCTGCTCTTTCTTTTCCTAACCGCATCATCGTTTTCACAAAATTGTTTCCATACTTACCATATAACCACGATGTTCGAACGATAAAATATTTATTATGTAACTCTTTGACAAACTGCTCTCCCGCATACTTAGAAGCCCCGTATACATTTATCGGTGATGGATTATGAAACTCATGATAGCCATCTGGTCTGTCACCTTGAAATACATAATCGGTACTAATATAAACTAATTTCGCCCCTACTAATTGTGAAGCAACCGCTACATTTCGAGCCCCTATTGCATTTATTACATAAGCAAGATCTTGTTCTTTCTCGGCATGATCAACCTTCGTATACGCTGCACAATGAATAATTATGTGTGGCCTTATTTCTTGTACCACTTGCTGCATTCGGGATATATTTGTTATATCTAGTAACTTTTTATCAAATGGATATATGTCATATTCTTCAGGATTTAACTCTTCTTGTAGTTGCTTTCCCAATTGACCATTTGCTCCCGTTATGATAATCCGTTCTTTCATTTATATGCCCCTTATTTTTCTTTTAATGGTTTCCACCATTCTATATGATGTTCATACCATTCCACCGTTTCTTTTAGCCCCTGTTCAAACGTATACTGCGGTTCCCACCCGAGCTCATTCTTCATCTTTTGTGCATCAATCGCATAACGACGATCATGCCCTAAACGGTCTGTAACATACGCAATATCTTCTTTCATTTTTCCTAAGAGAGAAATAATTTGTTCCACAACATCTACATTGGTTTTTTCATTATTTCCACCTATATTATATACTTCTCCTATACGTCCCTTATGCAGAACAACATCAATCGCACTACAATGATCCGTTACATGTAACCAATCTCTTACATTTAATCCATCGCCATATAACGGTAATTTTTTCCCTTCCAGCGCATTCGTAACCATTAATGGAATTAGTTTTTCAGGATATTGATACGGCCCATAGTTATTGGAGCAACGCGTTACTAAAACTGGTAATTGATATGTTTTATAATAAGATAAAGCTATCATGTCGGCGCTCGCTTTACTTGAAGAATATGGACTATTTGGAGCTAATGGAGTTTCCTCGGTAAATCGACCTGTTTTCCCTAAAGAGCCGTACACCTCATCTGTTGATATTTGCAAGAGTTTAATATGTGGATATTTTTTTACTAATTCTAATAATGTGACTGTCCCAATTACATTTGTATCATAAAAAGGGATCGGATTTTCAATACTACGGTCCACATGTGATTCAGCTGCGAAATTTACAATCACATGGACGTCTCGCTCTTTTATGACATGCTCTAGCAGCTCTCCATTTTGAATTTCCCCTTTTACAAAAGAGTAATTCGGATGATCTTGAAGAGACTGTACATTATTTAAGTTTCCACTATATGTTAATGCATCGTAATTAATAATTTTATATGTTTCATAGCTTTGTAACATGTAATGAACAAAGTTACTTCCAATAAATCCAGCCCCACCTGTTACTAATATATTCATAAACAACTCTCCTACTCAAAAGCTATCTTCACATTCCTGAAGCAACGGTAATATTCGATCTTTGTCAGACAAAATAGGACTTGTTACCGGCCATGGAATTGCTAAATCTTTATCTTCCCAAAGTACCCCTGAGTCATGATCGGCACTATAATACTCATCTACTTTATACATAACAATAGTATGCGGCACAAGTGTACAAAAACCATGTGCAAATCCTTTCGGCACTAACAATTGCCGATGATTATCCGCGCTTAAAATATATCCTCTCCACTGTTTAAACGTTGGTGAATCTTTTCGCAAATCAACGATAACGTCATAGATTGCTCCTTGCATAGCTTGAATAAGTTTCGTTTGTGCTTTTGGATTTTTTTGAAAGTGTAATCCCCGAATCGTTCCCGCTTCTGCTGAATAAGAAACATTATCCTGCACAAACGAATACGTAACCCCTAATGCTTCTAGCACCTTCTTATTATAACTTTCAGTAAAAAAGCCACGCTCATCTCCAAATAACCTCGGTTCTAACAATTTTGCGTCGGTAAAGTTTGTTTCTACAACTTTCATATTCTCACCTATTCTCCGTTAAACTGTTTACCAAAGTTTATATCCCGCGCTAACGTATTCGCCCTTTGAAGAGAAACATGAGTTCCCGCATCAGTCCACCAACCACTCATTTCATTATAAGTAAGTAACCCTCGCTTTAAATACCAATTATTGATATCTGTAATTTCAAGTTCTCCCCTTGCGGAAGGTTTTAATTCTTTTATATAAGAAAAGACTTTCGGGTCATACAAATAAATTCCTGTAACTGCATAGGAACTTTTCGGCTCTTTCGGCTTTTCTTCAATTTCAATTATTTTTCGGTTTTGAATATGCGCCACGCCAAATCTCTCCGGATCATCTACAGATTGCAGCAGTACTTTCGCACCTTCTTTTTGAGTTGCAAACTCTTCCACGTACGGACGAATGTCATCTGAAAAGATATTATCCCCTAATATAACTACCATACGATCTTTCCCAACGAAATCTTCACAAAGCCCTAATGCTTGTGCAATTCCGCCAGCCTTATCTTGCACACGATACGTAAAGGACACCCCAAACTCTTGACCGCTTCCTAAAAAACTAACAACATCTCCCATATGCTCTTTACCTGTAATAATCATAATATCTGTAATTTCGCATTGTTTTAGCTTATATACCGCATGATAAATCATTGGATAACGTCCAACAGGAAGCAAATGTTTATTCGTTACTTTCGTTATTGGATATAGCCTCGATCCAGTACCGCCTGCTAAAATAATCCCTTTCACTCTGCATCTCTCCCTTATGATGGAGATAGTATATCTTTATACTGTTCTACAAACACTTTTCGATCTTTCTCATATGTATCCGCATCAAATTCATCTCCGTTATAATGAATACACCATAAATTTGATTGATTTGGGATACCAATTAAATAACCAGCCCTTTGAAACTCTAAAGACTGTGATACATCATAAAAGTGGAACCCTTGAAACAAATCTTCTCGCCACGGAATATCATACTGCGTTGCCATGAATAGGCCATCAATTGCCTGCACCGACATAAAAGATTGGCTTCCATAAAAACCCTGATCTAAATTTAATAATTGATAATTCCGTCTTCTATACTCAATCACTTTCCCTACTAAATTTTTCCCTTCCCACCATATCCCGTTACTCGGTAAAAATTGGGCTCCAGCTACTCCAATTAAGCCAAGCTTTTCATTATCTTTAAAAAGGGAAATAAGTGTATAAAACATCTCTCGATTAATAAGATAAGTATCTTGATGTATATAAACCTTATACTTCGCGGGATATGAAAGTGCTCGGTTATATGCACTTGCCATACTTTTTGCATCTCGTATCGGAAAGATTTGTACGACATAATCAGGGGGAACAAAAAGGTTTCTTATTTGTCTCTCGCATTGTTCAAATAGCTCTTCATTATTTACACAAACAACAACTAATATTGTACGATCCTTCATTTTGTAGCCCCTCTATTCGTCTTGATTTACATCTGACATATAGTTCTCCACAAATATCTTTCTATACTTGTCATAGTTGGTCATATTCACATCAATATGATAGTGAATGCACCACGCATCACGCTGTACAGGAACCCCAACTGTATAGCCAGCTTTTCTAAATTCAAATGACTGAGATACATCATAATAGTCAAACCCATCAAACAAGTCTTCTCGCCACGGAATATCGTATTGCGTTGCCATCAATAAACCGTCGATACATTCCACAGGCATAAATGTTTTTGACTCATGGTACGGCTGTTCTTGAGTTGCCATATAAAATAAATCGTTCATATAACCAATTACTTTCCCAACAACTCCTCTGCCTTCATTCCATATCCCGTTTGGAGGAACATATTGGGCTCCAATCATTCCAATCATTCCAAGATGTTCATGTTCGTTAAATAATTGAAGTAATCCATATAAAAATGCCACATTCATAATGAAAACATCTTGGTGTATATATACTTTATATTTCGCTGGATGCGAAAGCGCTTGATTATATCCGCTCGTCATACTTTTCGCATTCCGAATTGGCATAAATTGTACAATATATCCTGGAGGCACTCCCAATCTCAATATATGCCGCACGCACTGTGCATACATTTTCCGATCATTTATACACGTAACAAATAATATTGTTTTTTCAGCAGCACTCATAACTGCGATTTTTCTGCTTCAATAATATACTGAAATACGACCGTCTCAGCCATGAAGCCACTTCCAAGACGATATTTCTTACAAATTCCATATAACTCCTCAATTAACGGTTCATACATTTTATGATCAATATATACACGATCTACTTTACTAATCGAATATCCTGCTTTTAAAAACATTCGGAGCATTTCATTAAATGTAAAGAAACGAATATGTGTTTTATCTAATAAACCATATTCTGTATACGTCCAATTTCCAGCAAGTAAAGGCGCTAATACTGAAATGTGAGCAACGTTTGGTATACTTGCTAAAATCACACCATTTTCTTTTATATACGGCTTTACTTTTTCTATTGCAGCCCACGGATCAAATAAATGCTCTAATACATCCCCAAATATGACGCAATCAAATTGCTCCTTCTCATATGGCATATCCATTGTTTCTATATCGCCTAAAACAACATGATCTAGTTTTTCTTTTGCTTTTTCTGCTGCCTCTGGGAATGCCTCGATTCCTGATACACGTGTTCCATTTTCTTTAATAGCCGCTCCCAATGCACCACTCGAGCAACCAATATCAAGAACTTCTTTCCATTCCTTTTTTATATGCTTTAATAAATTCGGATTCACTGCATTATAATAATGCCCGGACTTTTCTTCATATAAAGAATTTTTTTGGGGATTCATTTCACACACTCCTTATGCAAATTGAATTTGAAATATAAACTTCATATGAAGTCTATAAATGTAACCATTACACCGATACTTTACTATATAGCCAATCTATTAGAGTTAGAATCGTGATAAGTCATTTCTAAAAAAAACAACCTATAACGATTTATATTGTTTATCAAAAACACCCCGAAAATATTTGCGGTTATATTCAATTGCAGCATTATTTGGAACATAAGCAGCTGCTAATTCGTTGTAATAATAAGCTTTGTCTTGCTCTCCTAACTTGCTATAACAAATACACATTTGTAAATAGGGAAGCCATGTGTAGCTCGCTGGACTATGAAACGGACTCTCCGTCGCCATTGGTACTTCCGTTGCAAGTTTAAACCAAAATATCGCTTCGTTATATTTTTGTTGTTCCATATATATATATCCTATTCTTGTACAATTCTCTCCTCTAGGAACATCATATCGAAACGACTTCACGCAAGATTCAACTGCCTTTTCCCATAATCCAAGCTTTGCATAGCAATCTCCTAACTTGCCACATGCATAAATTTTCTCTTCATACCATCCTTCGTCTTGATTAAGGAATGTTTCATATAGAGTAACTGCATCATCATATTTTTGGTTATCCATAGATTCATTCGCGTAATAAAATAAATCTCTCGGACTCAATTCTTCTCCAGCTGCTACAGCATTTTGAAAAATTTTCAAATTACGATTTGTTACCTTTTTTTCTTTTTTATGTGTAATAGCAACATTACTACTAAAAGTTTCACCAGAAATAGCTAAATACTCATGAACCTTTCCAAACCATTGAAATTGTTTTTCACGCTTTACAAGTCGATTTCTTTTTGTACAATATAAAGGTTTCCCGTTAGAATCCATTGCAAGATGATAAGGCATCGAAACAGCATCAATTTTAGGATCCAATTCTCTTTTTAAGAGTTTCAATGCTTCTTGAGCATCTTCTAATAATACGTCATCTGCATCTAGCCACAATATATATTCTTGCGTTGCTTTTGAAAAAGAAAAATTTCTTGCTGCCGCAAAATCATTAATCCATGGAAAGTCATATATGTTAGAGGTATATTGAGCTACAATTTCTTTCGTTCGATCAATGGAACCTGTATCAACTATAATAATTTCATCAGCAATTTTTTCGACTGCATCTAAACATCGACCTATTGTATCTTCCTCATCTCGAACAATCATACATAAACTAATTGTGATTCCTTGCTTGTTCAACATAATCACCCTCTTCCAAATCAATCATATGTTATACATACAATAAACTTTCCACTTTTTTAACTTACACAAGCAGTTTAAGATTTCTTTTCAATAATTCAAATGTCCGTGTCATTTTCTTCCGGTTTTGCATCTACTATATAATGAACGCTTTATGGAGGTGAATTTATGTCAAATAATAATTATTCAGATGGATTGAATCCCGATGAATCTTTATCAGCTAGTGCATTTGACCCTAATCTTGTAGGACCAACATTACCACCAATACCACCGTTTACCCTTCCTACCGGACCAACTGGGCCGACTGGACCGACTGGACCCCGACTGGGCCAACTGTACCAACTGGACCGACTGGACCGACTGGGCCGACTGGACCAACTGGACCAACTGGACCGACTGGACCGACTGGACCCACCGGACCGACGGGACCGACTGGACCAACTGGACAAACGGGACCACCTGGACCGACTGGACCGACGGGACCGCCTGGACCGACTGGACCGACTGGACCAACTGGAGACACTGGTACGACTGGACCAACTGGGCCAACTGGAGACACTGGTGCGACTGGACCAACTGGGCCAACTGGAGACACTGGTACGACTGGACCGACTGGGCCAACTGGAGACACTGGCGCGACTGGACCAACTGGTGCTACCGGACCGACTGGACCAACTGGGCCAACTGGACCGACTGGACCATCAGGGCTAGGACTTCCAGCAGGATTATATGCATTTAACTCCGGTGGAATTTCTTTGGATCTTGGACTTAATGCTCCAGTACCATTTAATACTGTTGGATCTCAGTTCGGCACAGCAATTTCTCAATTAGATGCCGATACTTTCGTAATTAGTGAAACTGGATTCTATAAAATCACTGTTATCGTATATACTGCAGCCGTAAGTCTATTAGGAGGACTTACAATCCAAGTAAATGGGGTACCTGTACCTGGTACTGGAACGACTTTAATCTCAGTTGGAGCACCTATCGTTGTTCAAGCAATTACGCAAATTACGACAACTCCATCATTAGTTGAAGTAATTGTTACAGGACTTGGATTATCATTAGCTCTTGGTACGAGTGCATCCATTATTATTGAAAAAATCGCTTAATTTTTTCCTTAGCAGTAAAACTGATATCAGTTTTACTGCTTTTTCATTGGTAAATTCAATCATTAAATCCTTCTTTTCTACATAGTCATAATGTTGTATGACATTCTTCAGGAGGCAATTATATGGAAAATAAATCGGCTGTCCAGCTTTATCTTGAGCTATTAAAGAAAACAATTTTATTTGAAATATGGCTAGAATACGAACCATACTTACCTGCTTCTTTACATATATCTAAAGAACTATCATATGAACCAGTTACGGTTCCACTTCCTTTATTTCTTAAGCAGTATATAGAAAATCACAATTTAAAAATCGTTAATCCTAATGTTTCAAACGATGAGCGTCAAGGTGGCAAGGATTGGCCAAGAGCTGCACACAGTATGGTTGGTCGAAAACGTATGAATCAATTACAAGAGGCGATGGAAACTGTAGTCAGGGAAAATATAGAAGGCGATTTTATTGAAACTGGTGTATGGCGCGGAGGATCATGCATTTTTATGAATGGGTTTTTACAAGCAAACAACATTAAGGATCGTACTGTATGGGTTGCCGATTCGTTTGAAGGTCTGCCCGCACCTAACTTAGAACAATATCCGAAAGATTACGGTGATTATTTGCACACATTCGATTACTTACGAGTTTCTTTAGAAACAGTGCAAGAAAACTTTAGAAAATATGATTTATTAAATGATCAGGTGAAATTTTTAAAGGGTTGGTTTAAAGATACATTGCCTTCAGCACCGGTAGAAAAAATTGCAATTGCTCGCCTTGATGGTGATATGTATGAATCAACGATGGATAGTCTTGTAAATTTATACGATAAAGTTTCAACAGGTGGCTTTATTATTATTGATGATTACGGATTAGTAACATGTGCAGAAGCTGTAACAGATTTCAGAAATGAAAGAAATTTAAAAGCTCCTATTACTAAAATTGATGATTTCGGTATTTATTGGCGAAAAGAATAGAATATGATTTTATTTTTTGAGGGGTTCTATTACACTACTTATTCATAAGAACTAATTGTGTAAAGTTCCCCTCACTATAAATGATTAACTTATATATACAATAGAAATCCCCTACTTTACTACAAGGACGGAGTGAATGTATGAACGAAAACGAGAAAAAAATCACATTAATTCCACCCCCAGAACTCGTTCAATATGTAGGTGGTGATTTTGAAGAAGTTGGAAAAGAGTTTATGCAGTATTTTATTGAAATTGGCAATTTAAAATCAAATGAAACAGTGTTAGATGTAGGCTGTGGCATTGGCCGAATGGCGGTTCCATTAATGAATTATTTAAGAGATGAAGGTACTTATTATGGATTTGACTTATTCAATGCGGGAATTACATGGTGCAAAAATAACATTTCTACACGCCGTAACAATTTCCATTTTGAACATGTCGATATATATAATCAATTCTACAATCCCGATGGAAAAGAAGATGCTTCCCAATACAAGTTTCCATATGAAGATGAATCATTTGATTTTATTTTTTTAACGTCAGTATTTACCCATCTCCTTCCGAAAGAATTAGAACATTACGTATGCGAGATTGCACGAGTTCTGAAAAAAGATGGGAGATGTTTTATTACTTTCTTTTTAATTAACCCTGAATCATCCTATTACTTAAATGCAGGACTAAGTACGTTAGGTTTTTATCATCAAATTGACAATTGTTATGTTCTAAATAAAGATATCCCTAATTTCGCAGTTGCCTATCCTGAGGAAGATATTCGTACCCTATTAAATAAGTATGGGCTAGAAGTACAGACTCCCCCCCATTATGGTTCATGGTGTAGTAGAACTGAACACACAAGTTATCAAGATATTATTCTTACACAAAAAATTTCTGAAAGGTAGTTGTATATGAATAATATAAAAAATCCACCTCTTGTTTCCATCCTTATTCCCACCTATAATCGACCACATTATTTTAAAATTGCTTTAGAAAGTGCACTAGCGCAAACGTATTCAAATATTGAAATTATTGTAGGAGACGATAGCACAAATAATGAAACAGAAAAATTAATCTACAGACATTATTTACATAAGCATAAACATATAACGTACATTCGAAATGCCTCTACTCTAGGACAATTTCATAACGCCCTTATGCTCTTAGAAAAATCAAATGGAGAGTACATAAATTTCTTAATGGACGATGATATATTTTATAATAATAAAATCGAAAAAATGATGTTTTATTTCCAACAAGACTTAAATAAAAATCTTGCACTTATCACATCCTATCGCACTTGGATTGATGATAATGGAGATATAATTGAACAACATCCCTCCATGAAAAAATTATATGATGAAGATACTCTACTAAATGGGAAAGATTTTGGAAACCGTATGCTTATGGCAGGACAAAATATTATCGGTGAGCCTACAATCGTACTCTTTAGAAAAAGCCTATTAACGGAACCTTTCGGCACTTTAAATGGCAGAAAATATGGTTGTAGTGTTGATATGGCCTCTTGGATAAGTTTACTTTCAAAAGGTGATGCGATGTATATAACTGAGCCCTTAAGTTCATTCCGTCTTCATACTGGACAGCAAGTACGTCACAAATTCCTTGAGGGCTGTGAAGATTTTTCTCACCTCGTTTTAACCTCGAAAAAGTATGGTTTCTTACAAGACGCCAAATATTATAAAAAAGGTTTGATAAGAGCTTACGGATGGTATAAAAATGCGACCAAATTTTACGATTTATTTCCAAACCTCATTCCAGATAAAAATACACATGCACGACTTTCTTATTGTTTAAATATCATTACAAAAGAGCTCCGTGCAATATAGTCCATCACAAGGGAGGAGCTATTCCTTCCTCGTGATGTATGACTTCCCACAAATAGTGGAATAAATGTATGCATAGTCTGCTTGTATATTATTTTTATCATGACATGATCCATATACTTACTAGGCGATAGAAAGGAATACATACATTGAAAGATCGAAATTCTCAATATCAAATAGACTACGTATTACTATTCATCTTATTTGCCATTGGGACTGTTAGTTGCTTTGCAATTGCAAGTGCACAAGCCTCTTTACCACCATTTTTGCAAAATGTAAATTTTGTATTAAAGCAAATCCAATGGTACTTCATTGGATTTATAGCCATCGGTTTTATTATGATTATCGATTTCGATCGTTATCAAAAAATTGCTTGGTATTTATATAGCTTTGCACTGGTACTACTAATTGGACTAGAACTTCAAGTACCAGGTGCCGTTACAATAAAAGGTGCGACCGCTTGGTACAGGCTTCCAGGCATCGGAAATTTCCAGCCTTCTGAAATTATGAAATTGTTTTTAATTATCGTCACCGGACGAATTATAGCAAATCACAATGAGAAATATTTTTTCCGAACAATACACTGCGATTTTTTATTACTCGGAAAAATATGTGCAACAAGTTTGCCACCCCTACTACTTATTGCAAAGGAACCTGATTTAGGAAACACAATGGTAATTTCAGCTATGCTCGCAGCAATGATACTAGTTTCTGGTATACGTTGGCGTTTTATTTTCGGATTAGTTTCTGGTATTTTTGTAGCTGGCGTTACATTAACGTATATTTTTTTTACTCATACAAAATTCTTTAAAGCATACATTTTACAAGAATATCAACTAAATCGCTTCTACGGCTGGTTAGCGCCATACAAATATGATGCACAAGGCTATCAATTAAGACAAGCTTTCTTAGCTACTGGATCAGGGGAAATGCAAGGAAAAGGTTGGGAAAATGGACAAGTATACTTTCCAGAACCACATACAGATTTTATTTTCACCAATGTCGCTGAGCAATTCGGCTTTTTAGGCGCAAGTGTCATTATTTCACTTTTTTTCCTACTTATTTTCCGCATGATTCATATCGCTTTAGAAAGTAATGACCCTTTCGGTAGTTACATCTGTGCTGGGACAATCGGAATGTTTACTTTTCAAGTATTTCAAAATATCGGGATGACCATCGGATTACTACCTATTACAGGAATTACATTACCCCTTATGAGCTACGGAGGAAGTTCCTTACTCACATACATGATAGCGATTGGATTCGTTTTAAACGTTCGCTCAAGAACGAAAATCTTTATGTTTAAATGACGAGCAAAAACAGTATATTTTTATCTCTATCCTTTTTTAGATATACTAATGAAAAATATGGTGGAGGTTTAAATATGAAATTTGACATTATAGGGGATATTCATGGATGCTTTCAAGAGTTTCAAGATTTAACGACGAAACTCGGATACAACTGGAATAGTAACCTGCCGTTTCACCCTGACCAACGTAGGCTTGCTTTTGTTGGTGATATTACAGATCGCGGCCCTCATTCATTACGTATGATTGAAATTGTATGGGAACTTGTCATAAATAAAAAAGTAGCTTATTACGCTCCGGGAAATCACTGTAATAAACTATACCGTTTTTTCCTTGGGCGTAATGTGACAATCGCTCATGGACTCGAAACAACTGTTGCCGAATATGAAGCACTGCCTTCTCATAAACAAAACATTATAAAAGAAAAATTCATCACACTTTATGAGCAATCCCCTTTATATCACGTACTCGATGAGAAAAGGTTAATTGTATGTCACGCTGGAATTCGACAAGATTACATAGGAAGACAAGATAAAAAAGTACAAACCTTTGTATTATATGGCGATATTACAGGGGAAAAACATGCTGACGGCTCTCCTGTCCGTCGCGACTGGGCACAAGAATATAAAGGAAAAGCTTGGATTGTATATGGACATACACCCGTTAAAGAACCTCGCTTCGTAAATCATACAGTCAATATTGACACTGGCGCTGTATTTGGTGGCAAACTAACCGGACTACGTTATCCTGAGATGGAGACCGTTTCCGTCCCTTCCTCCCTGTCTTTTGTCCCTGAGAAATTTCGCCCAATTTCATAACGACCCTTATTTAGATATCATTCACAAATTACGAGGATTATCGTATCATTTAGGCGGCTCTCCTATAAAAACTAGGTAAAGTAATTAAAAAAAGATGCAATAAAGTGCATCTTTTTTTAATTACACGGCATATACTGTCGCAGGAGGTGACAGAATGAAGAAAAAATCTTCTAAACAAAAAAGAAAATGCCCGCCTTTTTATCTACCCATGTACGGAATTAACAACTGGTGCAGCATTCGAGCTGCAGCTTTAGAAGAACCGGACGGACAAGGGGCTTCCCCAAAAAACAAAGCTAAACCAAAATATGTCTCTTTAGAAAATGCTGTAATGAGCCGCATAATCGATAATAGAAAAACAAAGATGCAGCAAAAAAATAAATCTCTCTCTACTCACACTGAACAGGTTGTGCCTTCTGAGCAAACAGAGAAAAATACAGAAGAAGACATCCCTGTAGCAATAAATAAAAAAGCAGAATCAGAAATTCCAACTGCTATTATAAATCAAGTGAAAAAAATAAGAGAAGCATTAGCACCATCCAATGATATACAAACAGAAAAAACGATCATAATTCAAACTCCTACACCTGAAAATACAAAAGTAAAAAAAGGGGGACGATATGCACATGCAGAGGGGCTTCACTCTAATGCAGAGGGTACAGCTTCACATGCAGAAGGACTTCTTACACACGCAAAAGCTTCTTTCTCTCATGCGGAAGGATCAAAAACGAAAGCAACTGGACATAGTTCCCATAGTGAAGGAAGTGAAACGACAGCAGGTGGCTCTTATTCTCATGCGGAAGGTAAACATACAATCGCTTTAGGCGAAGCAGCACATGCAGAAGGAACCGCGACTATCGCTAACGGATTCTCTTCTCATGCGGAAGGTAATCATACATCAACAGCTCATTTTGCAGGTAGCCATATTATGGGGCGCTTCGGCACAGCAGAAGAATCTTATTCTTGGTTTATTGCAAACGGCACAAATGAAACCGATCATAATATCGGTGCAAAGTGGCTTGCTCATAATGGGGAAATGTATATTGATGGCGCTTCTTACAATGCAAGTGGAACTGATTTTGCACAAATGTTTGAAACAACAGACAATAATTTTATTGATGTAGGTTATTTCGTTACATTTAGTAGCGAAGAAAAAATTCGGATCGCTACTTCCAACGATTCATTCATTTTAGGAATATCTAGTGCAACCCCCGCCCTTATAGGAAATAGCGGTGCTTTAAGTTGGCAAAAACGCTATAAAACAGATAACTTTGGAAAACGCCAATATGTACGTACGGAATCGCAAGACATACAACCTCTTTTAAATACAGAATGGGATCCAACTTGCAAATATATAGCAAGAAAAGATCGTACCGAGTGGCTTCCTGTCGGATTAATTGGACAAATGTTAGTACGCGATGACGGCACTTGCGAAACGCATGGATATTGTCGTCCAAATAACGATGGCATTGCTACAAAATCCGAAAGTGGCTTTTTCGTTATAAAGCGCACGGGTGAAAATCAAATTTTAATATTATTCCGCTAAGAAAAAAGGGAACAAAATTCTTCGTTACATAAGAATTTTGTTCCCTTTTTAAGTATGCCTTAATACCTCTTCCATATCGCTTGGAATCGTTGTAGCGAAAGACATTTCCTTCTCTAAAATAGGATGATAAAACGTCAAAGATGTACTATGAAGTGCTTGACGTTTTATCACATCTCTTCGTCCTCCATATAAATCATCACCAAGTAACGGGTGGCCTATATGAGCCATATGTACACGAATTTGATGCGTTCTTCCGGTCTCAAGCTCAAGTGATACATGCGTCTTATGATTGGCGCTATCCATCACTCTAAAATGAGTAACTGCTCTTTGCCCATTTTCACAAACGGTTCGCTCAATAATGCTATCCGATTTTCGTCCAATCGGTGCATCAATCGTTCCTTCTCGTTCTATCATCTCACCGTGAACAATTGCTTCATATGTTCTTTTCACAGCTTTTTGTTGATGCTGTTTCGATAAAAGATGATGCACGAAACGATTTTTTGCAATAAGCATAAGCCCTGAAGTATCACGATCTAATCTTGTTACGATATGCACCGTACTTGCAAGATGCTGCTTATCATAATGAGATAAGAGCGCATTCGCAACACTACCTGCCGGATGTTCTCTAGACGGAATCGTTGACATGTTCGCCTCTTTGTTTATGACAAGAACCGCATCATCTTCATATACAATACATAAAGGGATATCTTCTTTAATCATCCCTTCACTTCTTTCTTCCACTGGAAAAAAGACACGTAATTCTTCACCAGCTTGCAACTGATGACGAACACTGGCATGTTGATTATTTACTTCAATAGCTCCGCCGCGAAATTTTATATCCGTTAAGGCGGCTTTAGAAATCCCTTTTGTTTTTAAAAATTCTCTAACTAAAGTTCCCTCTTCAACCGATTCTATATCCCATTTCAATGTAAATCTGTTCAAATATATAAACCCTTTCTATTTATCTGCAACAAACGAGTCACGAACTCGTTTCCAGAACGGGAACGGACGGAAACGAACAAATCGTACTTTCTCGTTTGCAACGCGATACTGGATTGATTTCACATCTTGATGAACCATCGTTAAATGGTCCACCGTAATTTGTAAGTTCATTCCTGCAGCCGGCTTCAACACACATGTATGATGCTTCGGCAATACGAGTGGCGAGCCTACAGTACGAAACACACGGTTATTAATAGATGCCATTTCTGCAATTTGAATCGCTTCAATAGAAGGGTGAATAATCGCTCCGCCAAGCGCCTTATTATACGCAGTACTTCCCGAAGGAGTAGAAATACAAAGGCCATCCCCGCGGAACGTTTCAAAGTACTCTCCGCGTATTTCCACTTCTGTTACTAATGTACCTTCCGCACTTTTAACAGTTGCTTCATTCATCGCCAAATACTGTGACTCTTTACTCCCATTCACATAGCGAATAATCACTTCTAAAAGCGGATATTCCACCACTTGGAATGGTGTTTTAGCAATTGCAATTACTAATTTCTCTACTTCTGTCGGTAACCAATCTGCATAGAAACCTAAATGCCCTGTATGTACACCAACAAATGCTGTTTCATCCAATCGATTATAATAACGATGAAATGCATATAAAAGCGTTCCATCTCCCCCAACAGAAATTACAATATCGGGTTCCTTTTCATCCATTATAAATCCAAAGTCTAGCAAGTATTCTTTCATCGTGCTTGCCAGTGTATCTGATGATTGATCTCCCTTTGACATAATTGTAAATTTCATCGCCCAACACCCTTTAGTTTATGATTCAGAATCTTTCGTTTCTTGTTTTCTTGAAAAAGCTTTCTGCGCTTCTTGAATCTCAAGACGAATAGAAGACATTTCTTCATCTAATAAAAACGCCGCTTCCGCTGCGCGTTGCAAGCGTATTTTAATATCTTCAGGAAAACGTCCACTATATTTATAATTTAAAGAATGCTCAATTGTTGCCCAAAAATTCATTGCTAACGTGCGTATTTGGATTTCTACCAATACTTTTTTTTCTCCCTGAATCGTTTGAACGGGGTAACTAATGACAACGTGATAAGAGCGATAGCCGCTATCTTTCTTTTGCGTGACATAATCACGTTCTTCCACGATTTCAAAGTCATTTCGTTTTCGAAGATATTCTACAACAGGCTTAATCTCATCAACAAATTGACACATCATTCGAAGGCCCGCGATGTCTTGCATATCTTCTCTCAGCCGGTCTAACGGTACATTTCTCTTCTCCGCTTTATCAATAATACTAGCAACCGACTTTACCCTTCCTGTTACAAACTCAATTGGAGAATGCTCTGTTAACATTGCAAATTGAGTACGCATTCCTTTTAGTTTCACTTTCAGCTCTGCCACCGCTTGATGGTAAGGTGCTAAAAATTCTTCCCAATTTCGATTCATTTCAACCACCACCAAAATCAATCCATTTGCTTATAGAAATACTTTTTCTACAGCAGTTACTAGTTCTTCTCCGTAATTTGCATTACCTTCAATATTTTCAACTAAATATTCTACTTCTTCTTTTAAATTTTCTAATTCCATTTCAACGTCGTTCACACGAACGAACATTGCTATATCGTTATTCATCGCTTCATGCATTGCTTCCCAGCACGTGTGCGGAATACTTACATAAATGAAAGATGATTCGTTTTCTAAAATATATAAAAATGATAAATTGTCTGAGTCTACAAGTACGTGATTACGCGCACTTAACTCCTTTACCTCTATTTCATTATTTTCCGCACAAAAAATAAGCGCATTCTCTCTCTTTTCTACGCTCTTAACTTGAATTTTATTTTGCATGCTCTTACTCCTCCATCTCAACTTCCTGTCTTACTTAACAGTATTATTGTATCATAACATGGACGCAAACAAATAAAACATTGAACCAAATTTATGAAAAAGCGATAATGTGTAAAGAATTATTTTTTAAAAGGAGCGCGCATACAATGACACAAGAAATTGAAATTGAATTTAAAAATATTGTTACAGAAGAAGAATTCGATACATTATGTAAATCATTCTCTATTGAGGTATTTACGAAACAGGTGAATCACTACTTTGAAACACCGGGCTTCTCGTTAAAAGAAGCTGGCTCTGCACTTCGTATTCGTCATAAAGGAGAAACTTATACATTAACATTGAAACAACCTGCAGAAGTCGGCTTGTTAGAAACGCATCAAATCGTAACAGAAGACGAAGCAAGAATGATGATGAAAACAAACGTAATCATTCCAGGGGCTGTAATGGATCAACTACACAAATTACAAATTCCTGTTTCCACTTTAACTTATATGGGTAGTTTAACAACTGAAAGAGCCGAAACACTATTTGAAGGCGGAACGCTTGTCTTTGATCATAGTTTCTATTACAATCACGATGATTATGAAATTGAATTTGAAGTGCAAGATGAAGAAACAGGAAAAGCTACATTTATTCATTTATTAAAACAGCACGACATACCAATCCGTCATACAAATAATAAAGTAAAACGCTTTTTCCTTGCCAAACAAAACAAAGCACGCTAAAGTGAAAATTCCACTAGTGAATACGTTCTACTAGTGGATATATCTCACTTTTTAAAAGGAAAAGATTCTTTTACATTTGAAAAATAAGCAAAGAACGTTATGAAGGCTGTTTATTTGCCCTCTAGAACATTCCATTGCTACAATAGATATACATTTCATGGAAAAAGGAGTTTATAAAGGATGAGCAAGCAACCGATGACACCATTTGAAGCAATTGGCGGTGAACAATGCATTGCAATATTAGTAGACACGTTTTATTCCTATGTCAGTAAACACCCTGACCTATCTCCCATCTTCCCGGATGATTTAACAGAAACCGCTAGGAAGCAGAAACAATTTTTAACGCAATATTTAGGTGGTCCTAATTTGTACACTGAAGAACATGGTCATCCTATGTTAAGAGCACGCCATCTTCCGTTTGAGATTACTCCAAAACGAGCAGAGGCTTGGCTATCATGTATGGAGCAAGCAATGGATGACACAGGAGTTCACGGTCATATAAGAGAGTTCGTTTTTGAACGTTTAGCGTTAACTGCTCAGCATATGGTTAATACTCCAAACGAAACAGGTGAAGTGTAATGGATAAGCAGGAAGCAACGCATATAAATATGCCATCTCCTTCCGCATGTGAGCATAAGTCTGTAGAAGCATATTTATTTATTGATCCACTTTGTAAAGATTGCTGGGAAATTGAGCCCTTTATTATTAAACTATGGCTTGAATACGGGAAATACTTCTCTATTCGTCATATCGTAACAGGAAAAGTGGACGGAACGAACGCTTCCTCACACAAATGGAATAAACCTGCTAATATTCGATTTGTGTGGGAAAAGACAACAAGTTTACAAGGTTTTTCATGTGATGGAAAGGTACATATGCAAGAAGCATCGTCAACACCATATTTAGTTTCGATGGCAATTAAGGCAGCGGAGTTACAGGGCCGAAAAGCAGGTTCGAAGTTTTTGCGAAAACTCCAAGAATACATTTTCCTTGAAAATGTATCAAACCCTGACTGTGAATTATTACTTGCATGTGCAAGAGATAGCGATATCGATGTAGAAGAATTTAAAAAAGACCTACATTCCGCTAGCGCAAAAAAAGCTTTCCAATGTGACTTGAAATTTACAAATGAGATGCATATTACAGAAATACCTTCTCTCGTATTCTTTCATGCGAATTCAGATGAAGAAGGTATTAAAATCGCTGGAACTTATTCCTACGACGTATACGTACAATTATTGAAAGAACTTGTAAAATGTGAAATCGAGCCAGAACCATTACCACCTTTAGAAGTGTTACTAGAAGCAACGCAATTTATATCTTCAAAAGAAGTAGCATTTATATATGACTGCTCGCAGCAAGAGATCGAGCGTGAACTGAAAAAATTACAACTGAAACGAAAAGTACAAATGATTGACGTAAAATGTGAACGTTATTGGAAATGGATAGCAAAAGAAAAAGACCTGGTGTAAAACACCAGGTCTTTTTCTTTACGGCTTATAAAAATATTAAAGGGGATGGGAGAAATTTTCACGTTCAAACAAAGGGGTATATGTTTGTATGTGAATTCGTTCACGCTTATTATATTACAAGATTCGACGTCAGATGACAACCCTTTTTGTCGAATTTCACACTTTTGTCACATTCTAAACGTTTTCATTTCTGAATAAGCTATAAAAAAGCTATTTTGGAGGTGTTCCGTATGAAAAAAACGTATATTTTACTTATCTTACTAGCTGTCATCGTTTCTTTTTTCTTGTACATCCTCTCTCTACTACAAGCTTTTCCTAAAATTATTGCCTTCCCTCTTTTATTTGGAGTCATTGTCATCGCTCTCTCTTATTTCAACCATAAAAAACGATTTAAAGGTTTTTAACTACAAAAATCACCTGTAAAACTGCCTTCTAATTTAGAAAAAAGAAAGAAATTCACCTTATTTTTTCGACAAATATCGACAAAAATATTTAAAACAAAAAAAGACGAGGTAAATTCCTCGTCTTTACAATTACTTCTCTTCAAATAATAATGCTTCTAATTCATTTAATTTCTCTTCAAATACTTGTAACGCTTCTTTTACCGGTTCTGGAGATGCCATATCTACTCCAGCTTTTTTCAGCACTTCAATTGGATAATCTGAGCTCCCTGCTTTTAAGAACTCATTAATGTAACGTTCTACTGCTGGTTGCCCCTCTTCTAAAATTTGTTTAGACAAAGCCGTTGCTGCACTAAATCCTGTTGCGTATTGGTATACGTAATAGTTGTAGTAGAAGTGCGGAATACGAGACCACTCTAAACCAATTTCTTCATCGATTACTAAAGCATCACCGAAATATTTCTTATTTAAATCATAGTAGATCTCCGTTAACATGTCTGGCGTAACCGCATGTCCTTCTTGTACTTTCTTATGAATAATATGCTCAAACTCTGCGAACATCGTTTGACGGAATACAGTACCACGGAATCCTTCTAAATAATGATTTAATAAGTATAGACGCTCTTTCTTATCTTCTGTCGTTTTTAATAAATAATCGTTTAGAAGTGCTTCATTACAAGTTGATGCTACTTCCGCAACGAAGATTGAATAATCACCGTATACGTGCGGCTGCGTCTTTCTTGTATAGTAGCTATGCACGGAATGACCGAACTCATGAGCAAGTGTAAATAAATTATTTACATTATCATGCCAGTTCATTAAAATATACGGATTTGTTCCATATGCACCAGATGAATATGCTCCGCTTCGCTTTCCTTTATTCTCATACACATCTACCCAGCGATTTTCATATGCTTCTTTTAAAATGTCAACATACTCATCACCAAGTACGTTTAAAGACTTTAATAACATGTCTTGTGCTTCTTCATACTTCACGTTCATTTTCACTTCTGGTACAAGTGGTGTATATAAATCATACATATGAAGCTCATCAAGTCCTAGTGCACGCTTACGAATATCAATGTAACGATGTAGCAAGTGTAAATTATCATTTACAGATTCAACAAGTTGATCATACACCGCTTCAGGAATATTATTATTACTTAATGCCGCTTGACGTGCAGAATCGTATTTACGAACACGCGCATTGAAATTATTACGTTTCACAGCTCCGCTTAACGTGCTTGCAAATGTGTTCTTATATTTCCCGTACGTTTCATATACAGCTTTGAATGCATCTTCGCGCACACGACGATCATCACTTTCTAAAAACTGAATGTAACGACCATGTGTAATTTCCACTTCTTCTCCATCCTCACCTTTAATAGATGGGAATTTCAAATCCGCATTATTCAACATACCAAATGTATTACTTGACGCACTCATTACTTCAGATGCTTCTGCTAATAGAGCCTCTTCCGCTTCAGATAATACGTGCGGGCGTTGACGCGTAATTTCTTCTAATGCATGTTCATATACACTTAAGTCTCTATTTTCTGTCAAGAATGTTTGCAGTGTATCTTCTGCAATCGATAAAATTTCAGGCACAATATATGCTGTGCTACTAGATACTTGTGAATATAAATTTGTTGCGCGGTCATTTAACGCTTGATACACAGAGTTTGTTGTATCTTGATCGTAACGCATATGTGCATATGTATATAGCTTACCTAATCGCATTGAAATTTCGTCTTCATATTGCAATGCCTCAAGCAAATTGTCCGCAGAGTCACCAAGTTTCCCTTTAAATTCAGTTAACTTCGGTAATAGCCCTTTAATAGCTTGGAATTCTTTTTCCCATTCTGCATCTGTTTGGAAAATATCTTCTAATCGCCATGTGTTTGATTCTTCAATCTCACTGCGATTTGGTAATGTTTTTGTTGTGTTTTGTTCAGACATCCTTTAAGCCCTCCTTTAAATATCTCTACTTACATACAATTCGATTTTTCTTATGTAATTCCTTCACGATCAGTCTTTATTATATCCCCTTTTCCTTCTCTCATGTTGTACTTTGCCTCAAATAAAGATAAGGCATACGTTAAGCAAATTTCATCATATTTTATAACTTCCTCCTCTGTTTTTAACATAACTACTTCTCTTTTTTTCCGGTACTTATAAGTCCCTACTTTCTGCAATACACCTGCATAACATAAAAATGTCATATATTCAGCAACTGCTACTTTCCATATATGCCGTGAAAAGTACGGGAGCATGCGCCTTTTCGTATACGTTTTCACATAACTACATACATATTGAAGAGAAATACAATCCCCTACCGTAAGCTCACCTATACACTTTATATATAGAAAAGCTTGCCATATAAATGGATTTGTTTGAAAAGCAAATGAGGACGGGAGTGGCACACCGATTTCAGAAGGAAAATTTGCTGGGGTACATTTACATTGATATAAAAGGCGTAATAGTGACTTATGATTATAATTCCAAATCGGCAGAGCATTTTGCCGAAAATAGCTCTTTCGCTTTTTCCATTCCTCACCTAATGTTTCTTTTCGGAAAGAGACGGGAGAAAAGAGCATTTCAAAAGTAGTCGTTTCAGTTGGTAAATAGATAATATGTGAGAAAGAGACGCTTGTAGAAAATGAAGTGAGAAACGCGCATTTCATAAATGATTTTTGTTTCGAACAGAAGAAAATAAGAAATGGCTGAGGATAAGATTGTAAGGAGAAAGCCATAAGTGAGGAGAATTTCATCCAATATGCTGATTGCCTTTTCAATTGATTTCCACCAATGATCCAAATGACCTGTATACCAGCTCGCCAATACGAATAGGTTCGTTTGTACAGCTGCTCTATAGAGAGATTGGCGCATTGGTATTCAATCGCAATTGTTCTCCCTGCTCTCTCTATGAAAATATCTGGTCGTTGCTGAATTTCTGGAAGATAGTGCTCTATATACACAGGAAAGTTTTGACGTTTGAACCACCTATATAACAATTCTTTACCGTGCATATGATACATAGATTCTGCTTCATAAAAGGCAAGACACGCGTCCATTTTCTTATGAGCAAAATGCCAACTTTTTTGTTTCCCTAATTTCATTTGCACTTCCTTCCCGCAAGCTATGCAAAAGAAGCTTTCCATTTTACGCATACGATGTAAAAGCTCTTCATCATAATGATAGAGTAGATGAATTTTTTCTCCATTTTCTCTTTTGGCGATAAACATCGGAATCACACCCTTTCAGCTCCTTATATTCTACAATTTATTACAAATTCCTTTTAAAAAAGAGATGTCCAAATTTCGGACATCTCTTTTTATAATAAAGGTGATAATAATCGATACGTCGATTCAACAATTCGTCTATGAAGACGCCTTTTATGAAAACGATCGACATGAATTTCACTTGATTCTTCTATATCCTCTTTATAATCTTGAACAAGTTTTCGAATGCTGTCTGTATCATATAAAAAGGCATTTACTTCAAAGTTCAAATGAAAACTTCTCATATCCATATTAGCAGTCCCAATTGAAGCTAAATCAGAATCGACAATGACAACTTTACTATGGAGAAAACCTTTTTCGTATTCATATATCTTTACCCCTGCATCTAAAAGCTCTGGGAAGTACGATCTCGATGCGTAAAAGACGGTGCGTTTATCAGGCTTACTCGGCATTAACAAACGGACATCAATACCAGCAAGTGCCGCTACCTTTAATGCGGATAAAATATCATCATCCGGAATGAAATACGGCGTCGCAATCCAAATGGATTTCCGTGCAGAAGAAATCATAGCAAAATATAAATGTTTAATTGTTTCCCATTTATTATCCGGTCCACCTGCAACGAGCTGTACGCCTCCCCAATGATCACCCTCAACTGCTTTCGCTTGTAAATATTCAGGGGCTAGCACAGCCTCACCAGTCATATAAAACCAATCTTGAAGGAAAATAAGTTGCAAGCTTTGAACAGCTTCACCACGCAAATATAAATGCGTGTCTCGCCAAAAACCGAAGTACTTATCCTTCCCT
The DNA here is from genome assembly GCF_008368785.1 of Bacillus sp. AY3-1. Classification (NCBI taxonomy): domain Bacteria; kingdom Bacillati; phylum Bacillota; class Bacilli; order Caryophanales; family Bacillaceae; genus Bacillus; species Bacillus sp. AY3-1. The sequence continues at coordinate 137,069 of NZ_QORZ01000014.1, forward strand.
AAATATTCATCACCAATATTTAATCCACCGACAAACCCTTCATTTCCATCAATAATAACGATTTTTCGGTGGTTTCGATAATTAATCTTATCGTTTAAAATCGGAAAGCGCACAGGGAAAAACGGAATCATTTCGACACCTGCGTCGTTTAATTCTTCAATATATGAATTCGATAATCTAAAACTTCCAACCGCATCATATAAAAAACGAACGACTACGCCTTCTTTTGATTTTTGTATTAAAATATCTTTAATTTCTGTTCCAAGCTTATCATCACGCACAATGTAATATTCCATATGAATGTGATGTTTCGCTCGTTTTAATCCATCTAAAATGGCCTGAAACGTTTCATCTCCATTTGTTAATGTTCTCGTTTCAGTTTGAAATGAAATATTTAAAGCGCCTAAGCGGTCCGCTAAGCGAAATAACAGCTCTTGATGCTTATGATTGCGCAAAATCCGTTCTTCGTAATCTTCATGCCCCTTGTATTGTAAAAATGCTTGTTCATCGAGCAACGCCTTTTTTTGGAACATTCTCTTCCTTCGAAAGTTCTGTCCGAATAATAAATAAGCGAAAAATCCAAATACCGGAAAAATCCCTAACACAATGAGCCATGTAAGTGTTTTAGACGGATGACGGTTCTCTAAGAAAATAACGCAGCCAATTAAAAATGCAGATACCGTAAATAAAATACTAATAATACCTAAAATCGAAACATCTTTTATCCCAATCACATCCGAATAAAATGCTACATCAATAAACATACGTAACGAAACAAATAACGCGAACAATAGTAAAACAAAGAAAATCAACTTTAGCGTATTTTTCATCTCTTACCTCCTTACTAAGAAAGCTTTCCTATTCTTCATATAAAAAGCCGATTTCATACTACAGAAATCGGCCTACGTTTTAGCAGGAAAATTATTGCGAATTGTTTCAAGCGCATGCTCTTTCACAATTTGTTTCCCATACTCACTTACACGATGAATTGTTAAAGTTGACTCTTCTCCGTACTCTAAAACAATACTTAAAATACGATCAATTTCTTCTTCATCATGTAGCACTTCATCGAATTCCACATATACATAATAGCGGTTCTCAAATGAATACAGCTCATCTTTTATATCTTCAAAGATAAGACGGTGGCTTAATGAAATGACATCTTCAAAATCATTAAACTTAATTAAAAAGCCAAACGTACCATCTTCGTTAAAGTTTGTTCCTGCTTGTTCTTCTACCTCTTCCACTGATTCTTGCTGGAATAATGATTCAATGCCTTCATCTAGAGGAATGTCTATAATTTTATCTACACCTATTGGTAGTTCTAGCTTTTGTCCATCCTTTGAAAGCTCTGCTTTCGTTACAAGTACTTCAATCCCTTTATCGACTGCTTGCACTTGAATCCATAACGGTCCATCAATAAAGAAATCATCATGATCACGAGCTTCGTCCATCATCTCCCAAAAGAGCTCTTCACTTCGTTCGCGGTCATACCAAATTTCTTCACGATTAAACCCTCTATCCTCTATATCAATGTACGTAATAAAAAATTTCATCGTATGGTCATTAATTCTTTCAATATCCAAAATACAACTCTCCCTTCCTGCTTAGAATTGTTATGAAGGGATTCCCCACTCATATGACAAATCAATAGATTCTTGTACTCTCATTTTATGATAAGATTCTCCAGAATGGAAATAAAATCGATTTATTTTACAAAAATAGTTATATGCCTATCTTTATTCGACCATCTACACAAATATATCATTATAGCGATTTCTCACTCATAAAAAATTTGGACATACATTTCCACCCTCCCCCGTACACTGTAATAAAGTGAAACTTTTATTAGAGAAGGTGATTTAGTCTCTCTCTTCACCACATACATACAGTTCGCTTATTAAAACATCATAAATGGAGGCAGACGAATGGACTTAGAGTTTTTAACATCTGTACTAATGATTGTCGGTATCGATGTTGTATTAGGTGGTGACAACGCAATCGTCATCGCACTAGCTAGCCGAAATTTACCTGAATCGAAACGAAATAAAGCCATTTTGATTGGTACTCTTTTAGCAATCGTACTAAGAATTGTCCTTACTATACTAGCTGTCTATTTACTCGACATTCCATTTCTGCAACTTATTGGAGGCGTTTTACTTACACTAATTGCAGTAAATTTACTAACTGATAATAGCAACGATCTTTCTGCTATTCAGGGGAAAACAACTTTATTTCAAGCTGTGCGTACAATTGTATTCGCGGATCTCGTTATGGGGTTTGACAACGTTATTGCCATTGCAGGTGCAGCTCACGGAAGATTTTTACTCGTAATAATCGGCTTACTCATTTCTATCCCGATTATTATTTGGGGCAGCAAACTTATTTTAATACTTATGGAACGCTTTCCATTCCTCATTTATTGCGGAGCAGCGATTCTCGCCTATACAGCAGGAAAAATGGTTACACATGAAGACAGGCTTGCAACGTTCTTTCATAATAATCCAAATTTCACCACAAGCATGCCTTTCTTATTCATTCTCACTGTTCTATGCATCGGTATTATCGTGCAACAAGTTCGATTACGAAATGTGAAACATTAAAAAAAACCTTCTACTATATAATAGGTAGAAGGTTTTCATATTATTATAATTAATTTACAAGACGCTGTGCTTCACGTAATTGAAACGTTCTTACTGTACGTGGTAAGAAACGGCGGATTTCGTCTTCATTGTAACCTACTTGAAGGCGCTTCTCGTCAATCATAATCGGACGACGTAAAATCCCTGGATAGTCACGAATCATCTTATATAAATCTTGAAGTGGTAAAGACTCTAAGTTTACATTTAATTCTTGGAAAACTTTCGAACGAGTAGAAATAATCTCATCCGTTCCGCTTTCTGTCATACGTAAAATCTCTTTAATTTCCTCAATCGTTAATGGATCTGAGAAAATATTACGTTCTGTATAAGGAATATGATTTTCCTCTAGCCATAATTTCGCCTTTCTACAAGACGTACAGCTTGGAGAACTATATAATGTTACCATACAAAGCTCACTCTCCTTAAAGAGTACAAATTCTGTACTAATTACAGTTTAAATTTCTAAATTCAGCAATTTTTTACGATACCTTGTCTTATAACAAAGTGCAAAAAATCTCATTTCATGTAAGCAACAACTTTGAGCAAACAACAATTACTTTTAATAAGTAACTTCTATAATCATTATACAATAGATTTTGCAAGAAATATACAGTAAATTTCCTTCTAATTGAGAAAACTCTTCCGTGTATTCCACTGCTATGTAACATGATCACACTCACTTCAGCTGTAATTTAACAATAACCTTCAACCCTCTTAATACTGGCTTGTCATAGATTTTTCATGTGATATACAGTTATTTCCCCATAATCTTCTCTATGAAAAAGAGAACGTTTTCTTACCTTTTCTTCATAAATCAATTAAGAAATGTAAGACTATACAAGTGAGAATTAAAAGGAACATTTGTTCTTATTTTAACAAACATCCTCATCCATGTCTATACGATTTCTAAAATAAATCAATTATTTTTCTGACATTTCTTTCTTTTTTATCTTTTATCTCATACAATAAACATACAGACAGGCAAAGGGGGAATTTGCAAATGATTGCTTTTTTTATTGATTTTGTCACTGTTGCTGCCCTCATCATCGGAATCACAGCATTGATTGGTGTCATTACAAATAGCATTGGTGAAAAACTCTTTGGCGGAAAAGAAAAAATGAAGTTTGTTAATAAAAGCTTGGATGTCCAATCCGGCTGGAACCAAGTTGGCGGGAAAGGTATTTATAAGAAACGTACGTATTAAAAAAAGCAGGCGGTTAGCCTGCTTTTTTTATTTTTCTACAGATGCCCACTTAAAGCTTAATTCGCCGCCATATTTGTGGATATATACATCTTTAATTGTTTCTCTTTCTAATATAGATCTACCGCGTTGGAATACTGGTGCAATTGCTGCATCCTCAAATAAGATTTTTTCCGCTTTTAACAGGTCATTCCAACGTCCTTTTACATCTGACCCTTCTTGCTTTGCCTTTTTAATAAGACCATCATACTGGGCATTAGAATAACTCATTTTATTTTGTGAACCATCTGTTATAAACATATCAAGGAATGTGATTGCATCAGGGAAATCAGGTCCCCATCCAGTAAACGACATATCAAACTGTCCACTATCTTCAAGTTTTAATTTTTGTGCAAATGGTTGCATCTTAATCGTTACTGTTAGACCTGGTAAATTCTTTTCTAACTCTCCCTTTACATACTCACCAATTTTCTTAGATTCTTCATTATCAAAGTTTAAAAATTCTAGTTCTATTTTATCCTTACCTAATTCTTTCTTTCCTGCTTCCCAGAATTTTTTAGCTTCCTTCACATCTACTTTTGAAAGTTTTCCATTTTCTTTTCTGAAATCCTGCTTATCTGGTCCCTTAACAAAATCAGATGGTACTAAACCATAAGCTCCCTTAGAACCATTATTTAAAATAACCTCACCAATACCATCTCGATCGTATGCACTAGAAATAGCCTTACGAATATTTTTGTTAGCTAACGCTGGATTTTTTTGATTAAAACGCAAGAAGAACACAGTTGGATCATTAATTGTTTTAAAATCTTTTTGCCCTTTATACTTATCAACTAATTCTGCTGATAAACCAACTCTGTCAATCGCATTCGTATTATACAAATTAACAGCTGCTCCTGTATCTTTTACAACATTAAAATTAACTTCTTCTAATTTCACTTCTTTTTGATCCCAATAACTTGGATTTTTCTTTAATTGGAAACTTTGTTCATGTTTCCATTCATTTAATACAAATGGACCGTTATACAAAGTTGTATTTGCTTCCAAACCAAATTTTTCTCCCTGTTCTTTCATATACTTCTCATTTAATGGGAAAAATAGTGGATACACCGTTAAATCAAGAAAATATGGAACTGGATTATCCAATTCAACTTCTAATGTATAATCATCTATCGCTTTTACACCTAATTGATCTGGTGATAGCTCTCTTTTATTAATTTTCTCTGCATTTTTCACATCTAGCATGATATATCCTGATTTCGCTGCCGTATCAGGGTTAACAGCTCTTTGCCATGCATATACAAAATCTTTTGCTGTTACAGGATCACCATTCGACCATTTAGCGTCTTCACGCAATTTAAATGTATATTTTTTACCATCTTCAGATTTCGTATGGGATTTCGCTACACCTGGAACTAACTTATCGCCTTTCCCAAGTCGATATAGCCCCTCCATCGTATTATTCATAACTTTTGAAGAAGCAGCATCCGAGGCAAGTGTTGTATCCATTGTCGGAATTTCAGACACTTCTGTTAGATTAATAACTTGCTTCGCACCGCTTTTCCCGCTATCCCCTTTTGCGTTCGCTTGCGGTTCATCTTTTTGGTAGCTACATGCCCCTAACATCATGCTCATCGCTACTGTTGATACTACAAAAACTGGCATCTTTTTTTTCATACTTCCACCCTCCACAAAAATGTTAGCCCTTTCATTTTCAAACAAAAAGAAATGTATATATGTTCTAACAATTCATATTATACACACAAATATATTTTTTGTATATTTATATTTCTATTTTATTAAAATTTTCTGTTAAAAAATAAACCTTTGTAAACGTTTCATATTGCTGATTATCCTTACTAAAGTGTTGAAAATGAATGTTTTTGTATTTTTCTAAATTATCAAAGAAAAATAAATTTTATATCCCATAATACTTTGCGCATAATTATCCTTCTCTTTTTATCATAAAATAGCGCTACCTTCATAATAAAGATATGTAGGTTAAAATGAGTGCAAAGGATAGGAAAGTATGTTACGATACACCTTGCTAAAAATAGATATCGGTAAAGAGGGGACGGACATGGCAGCAATTCAGGCAAAAAACGGGCCGACAGAGAAATTAAGTTTATTCTTATTAACATGGCCTATTTTTCTAGAAGTTTTTCTATTTATGTTAATGGGGATCGCTGATACTTTCATGTTAAGTGCATTATCAGACGATGCTGTATCTGGGGTTGGTGCAGCGAATCAATATCTCCATATCGCTATTTTGGTACTAGAAGTCATCGGGAACGGCGCAGCTATCGTCGTATCTCAATACCTCGGTTCCAAACGTTTTATGGAAGCATCTAAAATATCAGCTTTAGCCGTCACGTTAAATTTAGTGGTCGGACTCATTATAAGCGCTGGTTTTCTTTTATTTTCAAAACATATGATGATGGCAATGAACTTACAAGGCGATGTACTCATGTATGCGCAAAACTATTTATCCATCGTCGGAGGCGCTATTTTCCTTCAAGCTATTATTAATTCATTAGCCGCAATTATCCGCGTACACGGCTTCACAAAGCAAGCGATGTTTATTTCACTTGGAATGAATATTATTCATATCGCTGGAAACTACGTACTCATTTTCGGGAAATTTGGTTTCCCAGAACTCGGTGTACAAGGGGCTGCCATTTCTTCTGCTGTCAGCCGACTTATCGCACTTATCGTTTTCTTCTGGTTACTGTACCGCGTTATGGAATACCGTGTGAAATTACAATATTACTTCACCTTATCAAAAGAATACATCGGGAAAATTTTAAAAATCGGGATTCCATCTGCATTTGAGCAGGTTATGTATCAAGCTTGCCAAATTGTCTTCTTATACTATGCAACACACTTAGGAACGGAATCATTAGCGGCTAGACAATACGCTACGAACATTTCTATGTTCACTTATTTATTCGCGATTGCGATCGGTATGGGAACAGCCATTATTATCGGACGCCTCGTTGGCGGTGGCGAAAAAGATGAAGCGTATGAACGCGTATGGAAAAGTGTAAAATGGGCAATTGGCGTCACTTTATGTATGGTCGCTCTTGTCGTTACATTCCGTACACAATTAATGGGACTATTTACAGATAATCCGCACATTATTACGTTAGGTGCATCAGTTCTTTTACTAAGTGTACTACTTGAAACGGGACGTACGATGAACATCGTCATTATCAATTCACTTCGCGCAGCTGGTGATGCAAAGTACCCCGTTTTAATCGGTGCATTCTCTATGGTGTTAATGAGTTTACCACTCGGCTACTTTTTCGCCTTCCATTTAGATATGGGGCTCGCTGGTATTTGGCTAGCGATTGCTATTGATGAATGGACACGTGCCATCATTATGTTCTTCCGCTGGAAAAGTAGAGCGTGGGAACGTTATGCACTCGTTAAACCTGAAGAACAAGAGGAGTGTGTTTCTGTTCAGGCACAGTAATACTCGTTTAATTAAAATGCATTCATCGGAAAATAACATTTATATTCACTTACCGACAAATGTTAACAATACAACTGTTTATAGAATAGAAAAAGAGCCATCCTTCTGTAACGGAAGAATGGCTCTTTTTCTTATTGATAAATCTCTTTATATTTCTTATACTCTGCTTCAGAACATAATACGAAATGTCCTGGGCGAATTTCACGCATTGTTGGTGCTTCACTAGCATAATCATGCTGAGATGGATCGTATACGATACGTTTACGATTGCGCTCATAATCTGGATCTGGAAGCGGAATTGCTGATAATAGTGATTTAGTATATGGATGAATTGGATTCGCATATAATTCTTCACTTGTTGTTAGCTCAACGATTTGACCACGGTACATTACGCCGATGCGGTCACTAATGTATTTTACCATTGATAAATCATGGGCAATGAATAAGTATGTTAAACCTTTTTCCTTTTGTAACTTTTTCAGTAAGTTTACAACTTGCGCCTGGATTGATACGTCAAGTGCTGAGATTGGCTCATCGGCAATGATAAATTCAGGCTCTACAGCAAGTGCGCGAGCGATACCGATACGTTGACGTTGTCCACCTGAGAATTCATGCGGGAAACGGTTTGCGTGCTCTTTATTTAAACCAACTGTGATTAATAATTCATGAACACGGTCCATACGCTCTTTTTTGCCTTTTGCTAGTCCGTGAATATCAATACCTTCTGCAATAATATCTCCTACTGTCATACGAGGGTTTAATGATGCATATGGATCTTGGAAAATCATTTGCATTTTACGGTTGAATTTCTTCAGCTCTGCACGTGATTTTTTACCATGTACATTTTCACCATCGAACAACACTTCACCAGCAGTTGCATCATATAAACGAATAATCGTTCTTCCAGTTGTCGATTTACCACAACCTGATTCTCCTACAAGACCAAATGTTTCTCCGCGGTAAATATCAAATGAAATATCATTAACCGCTTTGACAACACCACCACTCACGTCGAAGTGCTGTTTTACATTTTTTACTTCAATTAATTTCTCACGTTGTTTAGTCATGTTGTTCACCTGCTTTCATTTGAAGAATGCGTTTTTCAACGACTGCCGGTGGTTTTACTTCTGGAGCTTGCTCGTGAAGTAACCAAGTTGCCGCATAGTGTGTATCACTTACTTTAAATAAAGGTGGGTCCATTTCAAAATCAATTTTCAATGCCTGCGGATTACGTGGTGCAAAAGCATCTCCCTTTGGCGGCTTTAATAAATCTGGAGGCGTTCCAGGGATTGCGTATAACTCTTCTTCTGAACCATCTAAACTTGGCATAGATGCGATTAAGCCCCAAGTGTATGGATGTTTTGGATTGTAGAAAATTTCATCAACCGTTCCAATTTCAACAACTTTACCTGCGTACATAACTGCTACGCGGTCCGCAACGTTTGCCACTACACCTAAGTCATGTGTAATGAAAATGATTGCCGCTTCTGTTTTTTGCTGAATGTCCTTCATAAGCTCTAAAATTTGCGCCTGAATTGTAACGTCTAGCGCTGTTGTCGGCTCATCGGCAATTAATAATTTCGGGTTACAAGCTAACGCCATCGCAATAACTACACGCTGTCTCATACCACCTGAGAATTGGTGAGGATATTGTTTTAAACGCGCTTCTGGATTCGGAATACCTACAAGGTCGATTAATTCTAACGCAACTTTACGTGCGTCTGCTTTACTCATCCCTTGGTGTTTAATAAGACCTTCCATAATTTGATTCCCAATTGTCATCGTTGGATTTAATGATGTCATTGGATCTTGGAAAATCATCGCGATATCTTTCCCGCGCACTTGCTGCATTTCTTTTTCTGTCAGTTTCGTTAAGTCACGACCTTCAAATACGATTTCACCGTTTTTAATGCGCCCTGGAGGATTCGGAATTAATCCCATTAACGCTTTAGAAGTAACTGATTTACCAGAACCAGATTCTCCTACAATCGCTAATGTTTCTCCTTTTTTTAAATCAAAAGTAACACCGCGTACAGCTTGTACTTCACCTGCATGTGTATCAAAGGAGACTTGCAAATCTTTTACCTCTAGCAATGTTTTCATTTTTACTTCTCCCCTCTTTTACTTACGCATTTTTGGATCTAACGCGTCGCGTAATCCGTCTGCCATTAAGTTGAATGCTAAGATTAACATACTGATGACAACCGCTGGGATGAACATCATATGTGGATACGTTTGAATTGATTTATAACCATCGTTTACAAGAGAACCAAGTGATGCGAATGGTGGCTGAATACCTAAACCGATGAAGCTTAAGAACGCCTCACCAAACACTGCTGTTGGAATTGTAAACATTGTCATTACGATAATTGGTCCCATTACGTTCGGGATTAAGTGTTTTACAATTAACTGTGTATTTGTTGCACCTAATGTACGAGATGCTAATACATATTCTTGATTTTTTAATTTCAGGATTTGTCCACGAACGATACGTGACATCCCTATCCAACCTGTAATCGCCATTGCTAGTGTAATTGACCATATACCAGATCCCATAATGATTACCATTAAAATAACGATGATTAAGTATGGAATACCGTTAATAATCTCCATAACACGTTGCATAATATTATCTACTCTACCGCCATAGAACGCTGAAATACCTCCATAAGCAACCCCAATTACTAAGTCAATCGCCGCCGCTAAAAGAGCGATATATAATGATACACGCGTACCTTCCCATGTTCTTGTCCATAAATCGCGGCCAAGATCATCTGTACCGAACCAGAAATACTCTTTAATATCACGTTTTTCATATTGGTCAACACCATATTGATCCGTACCGTCAAATGGTAGCCAATGAACATTTTCAATAACAGGAATTTTCGGTGGTAATTTCGCACGACCTAAGTCTTGCTCTTTATAAGAATGCTTACTTACCATCGGTCCTAAAATTGCTAGTAATATAATAAGCGCTAATAAAACGAAACCGAACATTGCTCCTTTATGTTGGAACAAACGTCTTCTTACATCTTGCCAAAACGTTAAGCTTGGACGGGCAATGACTTCATTATCAACATTATTTTGATTGGCTTGTTGAAATAAATCTGGAGATAATTTTTGTACATCTTTCATCATTTTTTCCCTCCCGCTAAACGAATACGAGGATCAATAATTCCGTATAAAATATCGACAATGAAAATAACTAAGATGAAAATCGCACTATAGAAAATTGTAGTTCCCATAATAACTGTATAGTCATTCACTGTAATAGATTTAACGAACTGTTCCCCTAGTCCTGGTACAGCATAAATTTGCTCAATAACTAATGTCCCTGTAATTAAACCTGCAACCATTGGTCCTAAAATTGTTACTACTGGAATTAACGCGTTACGAAGTGCGTGTTTAATAATGATAACGCCTTGGCTAATTCCTTTCGCTTTCGCTGTTAAAATGTAATCAGCTTGCATAACTTCAATTAACTCTGCACGAGCAAAACGTGCGATTGTTGCGATAACTGCCATCGATAAAGCGATTGTAGGCATTACGGTAAACTCTGGTCCTTTCCAGAATGCTACTGGGAACCACCCAAGTTTTACCCCTACGAAATATTGTAGTAATGCGGCGAATACGAACGATGGTACCGACATCCCGAGTACGGAAATAATTGTCGCCCCATAATCGACCCACGTATTGTTACGAAGTGCCGCAACGATTCCTAAAATTAAACCGATAAATGTTCCTAATATAATCGCTTGTAAACCAAGTTGTGCTGATGGTCCAATACGATCCACAATCATATCTGTTACTGGACGGTTATCATATTGGAATGATACCCCTAAATCACCTTTTGCTAAGTTACCTAAGTAACGTGCATATTGAACTGGTACTGGATCATTTAAGCCATATTTTTCAAGAATGATTTCTTTTTGTGCCGGTGATAGTTTCTCCTGGTTTTTAAGCGGAGAACCCGGAAGTAATTTCATCAAAAAGAAAGTCAGTGTAGTAATTAAAAATAATGTCAAAGCCATGTACACGAAACGTTTTAATACATAACGTCCCATAGTCAAGCACCTCCCCGTTTTTCTCAAAAGCAATAAGATAGTTTAAAATATTCTTACTTTTATTTTTTTAAAATAAGAGCATATGCCCATCATAGGCATATACCCTTATTCATGATGGAAACCATTTTTAGTTTTTTAGTTCAACCCACTTATAGCTAAATTCTCCGCCATATTTATGTTCTAATAGGCCAGTAATTGAGCCACGTTGTAAATAAGCTTTTCCTGGTTGATATACTGGAGCAATCGCTGCATCTTCAAGCAGTTGTTTTTCTGCTTGTAATAATGCATCCCAGCGAGCTTGTACATCAACTTCTGTTTTCGCTTTTTTAATTAAATCATCATACGTTGCATTTGCGTAATTTACTTTGTTTTGCGCATTACCTGTCGTATACATTTCAAGGAATGACATTGGATCCATATAATCTGGACTCCATCCCGCGTATGACATTGCGTAATCTCCACTTGCTTCAAGTTTTAATTTTTGTGCAAATGGCTGCATTTTTGTTGAAACTGTTAAACCTGGTAAGTTCTTTTCAAATTGGCCTTTTAAATACTCTCCGATTTTTTTAGCATCATCAGTATCAAAGTTTAATAGCTCTAACTCTACTTTGTCTACACCAAGTTCTTTTTTACCAGCTTCCCAGTATTTTTGAGCTTCTTTAATATCCTCTTTTATAAGCTTTCCGTTTTCTTCACGGAAGTCTTTTCCATTCGGACCTTTTGCTAAGCCTTTCGGAACAAAACCATATATCCCCTCTGAACCATCGTTTAAGATAACTTTCCCGATATTTTCACGCTCAAAGGACATTGCAATTGCTTTTCGGATATTTTTATTTGCTAAAAATTTATTCTTTTCATTTAAGCGAATAAATTGTGTAGATGGTCTCTTAATCGTTTTAAAGTCAGCATCTGATTTGTATTTGTCTACAAACTCTGATGTTAAGACTACACGATCAATTGCTTTCGTTTCATATAAATTTATAGCAGTTGAACGATCCTTAACAATATTGAAGTTTATTTCCTCAAGTTTTACTTCTTTATTTTCCCAATACGTTGGATTCTTCGTAAGTTTGAAGCTTTGTTCATGCTTCCATTCATTTAATACGAATGGACCATTATAAAGTGTCGTATTGGATTCTAATCCAAATTTTGCTCCTTGTTCTGTTACAAACTTCTCATTCAAAGGATACAATGTTGGATAGACTGTTAAACTTACAAAATAAGGAACAGGGTTATCTAATTCCACTTCAAGTGTATGATCATCAATTGCCTTTACACCAAGTTCTTCAACTGGTAATTCTTTTTTGTTAACTTTCTCCGCATTTTTAACATCAAATAGTATGTAAGCAAATTTGGCACCCGTGTTTGAATCTACAGCTCTTCGCCAAGAATAAACGAAGTCTTTCGCTGTTACAGGTTCACCATTAGACCATTTCGCATCTTCACGTAACTTAAACACATACTTTTTGCCATCTTCTGATTTCTCATAAGATTTAGCGACACCTGGAACAAGCTTATCGTCTTTCCCCAGACGATATAATCCTTCCATTGTGTTATTCATGATGTTAGAAGATGCTGCATCTGTTGATAACGTCGTATCCATAGTTGGGATTTCAGCTGTCTCGGTTAAATTTAACACTTGCTTGTTTGAGGATTTTTCTTTTGCGCCTGCTTTATTATCCTCTTTTTGGTAACTACAAGCTCCTAACATACTGACAGTCAACGTCGATGCAAGTAATAACGGTATCTTTTTCTTCATGTTGTGTTGCCTCCCCTAATTGCACTTCCTGTACCCTCACTTGTAAAAAAGTAGAATTGAAAGAATAATCTCCAAGTTTCTACAATTTTCATTATACATATAATATAACAATTGTGAATATAGTTTTTTGTTTTTTTGTTAAAATTTTTAATAAAATGTTTATTTTTTTATTTTTTTGTAAAGGGATACGTTAACATTGCTACCATCATCTTGAAATCAGACCTTTAATTGCGTATAATTTTCAAAAAATTAATTCTAGTACATATTATAGCTTTTATAGTATAATAATTCTAGTAATATTTTGACGGAGGGGAACATTTTGAATAAAGTTTTTTTTCATACTTGTATACTAATTTTCATAGCGATAATCGCTTCTAGTATTGGCGCATTCCTCGTTTCATCGCATTTTTTGTTGAATTTTGTCAATATATCGTTTTATGTCGCACTATTTTTTATTCTTGTTGGCGGTTTTTTATTCATATTTCAAAATGGATTTTTTAACGTAACAATTTACGCCTTCCAAAGAGTATTTGGTACGAACAAAAAAATTGAGTCTTTAATTGAAGAAGTAGAGGAACCTGTCGATAAGAAAGAACGTATTTATAAAACATATTCATTCAAATGGACGTATCCAATTTGCATTACCGGTATCGTTCTTGGGTTGTTCTCGACCCTCATTAGCTTTACTATTTTGATGTAGTTTGCAAACACTATCCCATATGATATAATAATCAGCAAAACATTTTGTTATAAAACTTTAGTTCTTTCATATTAAAAGAGCTCAGGTAACAATAAATAAATTTATATGTATGCGATGATAAAGAAGAGTACATATTGAGGCAATTTCAGAGAGCTTGTGGCTGGTGTGAACAAGTAATTGCGCAGTGTGGAATGGGCTTTTGAGCACCAAACCGAACCGAAAGTAGTAGGCTTTGGCGTTATATCCAAACGTTATTATGGATTAGAGAGATTTCACAGTAGTGAAATAATTAGGGTGGTACCGCGGTCCATTCGTCCCTATAGTTTTTTGGGATGAATGGGCTTTTTTTGTTTGCCTTCTCTTCCCTATCACGCATTCAAATTTAGGAGGAATTACTTATGTCAGTTATCTTTTCTGGTATTCAGCCGAGTGGAACGATTACACTTGGAAACTATTTAGGAGCTATGAAGCAATTTACAGAGCTTCAAAATGAACACGACTGTTATTTCTGTATTGTAAACCAACATGCGATTACAGTACCTCAAGATCCCGTACAACTTCGTAAAAACATTCGCAGTCTTGCTGCACTTTATGTAGCATGCGGCATCGATCCTGAAAAAGCTACTTTATTTGTACAATCAGAAGTACCAGCACACGCTCAACTAGGTTGGATTATGCAATCAGTTGCTTACGTTGGAGAATTAGAGCGTATGACGCAATATAAAGATAAATCTTCTGGTAGAGATTCAGTTCCAGCTGGATTACTAACGTATCCACCATTAATGGCAGCTGATATTTTACTTTACAACACTGAAATCGTACCTGTTGGTGATGATCAAAAACAACATATGGAATTAACACGCGACCTAGCAGAGCGTTTCAACAAACGCTTCCGTGAAGTGTTCACTGTTCCTGAAATTCGTATTCCAAAAGTAGGAGCTCGCGTTATGTCATTAACAGAACCTACGAAAAAAATGAGTAAATCTGATCCGAATCCAAAAGCAATGATCAGTATGCTTGATGAACCAAAAACAATTGAAAAGAAAATTAAAAGTGCTGTAACTGATTCTGAAGGTATCGTGAAATTTGATAAAGAAAACAAACCTGGAATCTCTAACTTATTAACAATCTACTCTTCATTCTCTGGAAAAACAGTTGAAGAAATAGAAGCAATGTACGAAGGAAAAGGATACGGAGACTTCAAAGGCGACCTAGCAGCAGTAGTCGTAGAAGCAATTCGTCCAATCCAAGACAAATATAACGAACTAATCAACTCACCAGAACTAGACGAAATTCTAGACAAAGGTGCAGAAAAAGCAAACCGCGTTGCATTCAAACAACTACGCAAAGTAGAAAACGCAATGGGACTAAGCAGAAAACGTAGGTAACTTATAAAGCGGAAGCGGCTCGCTTAGAATGTGAGGGGGATGGAGCTCCTGACGTAGAGGCGCTTTTTGCCTCGCAGGAAGGCGCGAAGCCACCGAACATTCTTGCCGCCGGAGCTAAGTTACAACAAATTAAAAAAACCGCCAATTGGCGGTTTTTTTAATTTACCTTTTGCTCGTTTTCCATTTCCCATAACTTTTCAAAAAATGGCTGTCCTTTTACGAGACGCTCGCATAATTGTTCGTGCTTCTCAGACCAGCCTGTTTTCGCTTCATCATACAGTTTAGCCCAAATATCTTCAAATTCCATATGTTGAACCATTCCGTATGCTGATGGATCCCACTCTGTGAACCAATAGCGAATTTCTGCTGTGTTTTTCGTTGTATGTAATTGATCTAACGCCATAAATAATAATTGTTTAAGCTGTCTTTCTTTACGAGTTAAGCCATTCATAATGAAAGGTGATGGTGATAAAATATGATGTTCTTTTTCCATTTCTTCTACTTGGAACTCATACTTTTCTGCTTGTACGTTTTCTACCATCTCATATACCATCTGCTCTTGGCGCGGTATAAGTCTGCTTTTTCGAATTGGTACATTGTAACCAATTGTGTCAATCGCAATAATTCCTTTTCCATCTGTAACAACAAAGCAATACTCTTGCTGCAAACGTTCATGATTTTTACGAATATATGCCTTATGATGTACGTCTTCCAACAATTTTTGCGGAAGCTCTAACAATTCGTCCTCGATGTAATGATATAATGTGGCATCTACTTTTAATAATGGCACTTGATCTAATAGCTCAATCGTATCATCTTTCCGCCATTCGTAAAAATGACAAACGTTATACCCATTCTCTTCACCTTCAAACCAATTTACCCATACATCATGTAGATATAACATTCACTACCCCTCACTTCACTACTGTTTGTATCAATCATTATGTTCAATTTTTCTTAACTTTATTCCACCTAAGGAAATATATTCTAATTATTATTTTTTCTTCTATTAATACTAAAAAAAACAGGAAATAGAGCTCCTGTTTTTTATATATGAAATGTATTTGCTTTATTCAATATTTCTTTTGCATCTATAGATAATAAAGAAAGTGTATCTTCTCCTTCCAATGTTACACAATCTTTGACAATATGAAATCCAAGCGCATAGCCAAGCATCTTTGGATAAGAGTGAAATCCATTTAATAAGATGTCGTGCTCCCTTGTTCCTCGTTTTATACTTATTCTTTCATGTACAACATTTTTCCAATAATAAATAGCCTCTTCTTTTGAAAGATACATCGTCCACGGTGCATTGTTTTTTTCTGAATATCTTTCCGTTACCGCTTGCTCAGCTAGCCCTTCCATAATCATCGTATCAAGTAATGTATATTCTGTTTCTTTCGTCTCAATTTGATGTAACCTGCATATGTGATGATATTCATGCGCCAATAACACCTTTAATTCTTCCACCGAATTCCGTCCACATACGAATAAGAAAATAACGTGACGCATAGATAATCCCGCCCTACCGTTATACTCTTCTTGTATAGTTCGATTATAGGAATCTGATAATAAAATAAAGACAGGGACATCTGGACCTTTTAACCAGGTTTTCAGTTTCTCATACTCCGTACGTAACTCTTTCCAAACTTCCTTTTCCTCTAACTCTTTTACTTCTTGTTCTCCTCGTATAACTGGGCGGTACATACCTTTAGAAATTAAAAAGCGATACAACCTTTCTTTTGGCAGCGGGATATACTTCGTAAACTTTTCGCACAGCTTTTCTGGCCGTCCATAATATAGATGTAACCACTCAGCAGTTTCAACAATCCCCATCTTTATCCCTCCTTTTTCTTATGTATATGCAAAAGGAGAAAAAGGCGTAAAAATAAATAAGAAGTTTTTTCGCAATATAGTGCGAAAAAACTCCTTATCTCATCTATTATTTATACGATTTAAATACTAATACTGCGTTATGACCACCGAATCCTAGTGAGTTACTTAATACTGCATTTACTTCTTGTTGTCTCGCTTTATTCGGTACGTAATCTAAGTCACATTCTGGATCTGGTGTTTCATAGTTAATTGTTGGAGGGATTACTCCGTCTGTAATTGATTTAATTGAGAAGATCGCTTCAACAGCACCAGCTGCTCCTAATAAGTGACCTGTCATTGATTTCGTTGAGCTAATTGCTACTTTGTACGCATGCTCACCGAACGTTTCTTTAATTGCCATCGTTTCATACTTTTCATTCGCATCCGTACTTGTACCGTGCGCATTAATGTAATCAATATCTTCTGGCTGTAGACCTGCATCTGCTAAAGCTTGACGCATTGCACGCACGCCGCCTTCACCGCCAGGAGCCGGCATTGTAATATGGAATGCATCACCAGTTGCACCGTAACCAGCGATTTCCGCATAAATGTGAGCACCACGAGCTAATGCGTGCTCTAATTCTTCAAGAATTAAAATACCTGAACCTTCACCCATTACGAAACCACTACGGTTTTTATCAAACGGACGGCAAGCTGTTGCTGGATCTTCATTAAATGTTAATGCTTTCGCTGAACTAAATCCTGCAAATGCCATACTTGTTAACGGCGCTTCAGCTCCGCCTGTTATCATCGCATCAGCATCACCACGCTGAATTGCTTTAAATGCATCACCAATTGAGTTTGCACCAGATGCACAAGCCGTTACAGAACAAGTGTTAATTCCTTTTGCTCCTGTTGCGATCGATACTTGACCTGCTGCCATATCTGGGATCATCATTGGTACGAAGAATGGGCTCACGCGGCGCGGACCTTTCTCAGTAAAAATCTTAAATTGTTCTTCGTATGTTTCCATACCGCCAATACCAGAACCAATCCATACACCAATTCGAGGTCCGTTTTCTTCTGTAATTTCAAGCTTTGCATCTGCAACTGCCATTTTCGCTGCTGCTACTGCATATTGTGTAAAGCGATCCATACGGCGCGCTTCTTTTTTATCAATATATTTCTCGACTTCAAAGTCGTTAATTTCTGCTGCTACTTTTGCTGGAAACAGTTCCGGATCAATTCTTGTAAGTCGTCCGATTCCAGATACACCCTTTTTAATGTTTTCCCACGCTGTTTCAACATCTGTTCCGATCGGTGTAACAGCTCCTAGTCCTGTAATTACGACCCTCTTTTTCTCCATACAAAATACACTCCTTTTTTTCTCTCAGTCCTTATTTACCCCAACGAAGAGCAACTGCTCCCCATGTTAATCCGCCGCCGAAACCAACAAGTATAATTAAATCACCATCTTGAATACGTCCATTTTGCAATTCCTCTACCATTGCAATTGGAATTGAAGAAGCTGATGTATTACCAAACTTTTCAATTGTCATACTCATTTTTTCTTGTGGTAAATTTAATCTCTCTCTTGCAGATTCCATAATACGAATATTCGCTTGATGTGGTACTAAAAAATCCACATCCTCTTTCGTAAGTCCCGCTTTTTCTAACACGCGAAGACAGGAATCACCAAGTTGGCGAACAGCAAATTTAAAGACTTCTCTGCCGTTCATCATAACATACTCGTCTTGATAAAGATGCTTACCGCCACTTCCGTCTGCTCCTAATTCGAAAGATAGAACGCCTCTTCCTTCTGAAACCGCCCCCATTACGATAGCACCGGCTCCGTCTCCAAATAGTACTGCTGTATTTCGATCATTCCAGTCTACAATTTTAGATAGTTTATCACTACCAACTACTAATACATTTTTATAAGTTCCCGTTTGAATAAATTGCTGCGCTGTAATCATTCCGTACATAAAACCAGCACACGCGGCACTTAAATCCATTGCGGCTGCGTGTTTTGCGCCAATGGCTTCTTGAATGACACAAGCTACTGCTGGGAATGCGCGATCTGGTGTTACTGTTGCCACTAAAATCAGGTCGATATCCTCTCCGCTAATCCCGGCATCTTCAAGTGCTTTTTTAGAAGCCTCTACCGCCATATATGAAGTATCTATTGTATCATCGGCAATGCGTCTTTCTGCAATTCCCGTTCTCGTACGAATCCATTCATCAGATGTATCTACGATTTTCTCTAAATCGTGATTTGTGACTACTTTTTCTGGCACATATCTTCCGATCCCTAAAATGCCCACGTTCACATCGCAGCCCTCCGTTTTATATCAATTATTATGACTTGGTACTAATTTTAAAACATAAATGTATTTTTGTCTAGAATATATTTCAGCTAAACCATAAATCCAGCATTATTCACTTTATTGTTTATTAAAAGAAACAGAAACATACCTTTCCTGTTTCTTATGAAATATAAAAAGGCCCGAACCGCTTCTATCCACGGTTCGAGCCTCTCTTCCATTCCAAAAAAGAAAGTTTTATTCTTTATCTGCTTTCCCAAGCTCATATGCTTCGTTCATAACTTTCATCAATAACTCTAATACTGGTTGTGCTTTCTCCATATCAAGCGCAATTCCATTCGAATCTAAGATGGCCTTTGCTTCTGGTAAATGCTTCATTGCGATTTGTAAAAATTGCATGCTTTTCTCATTCATATTATGTTCTTCCTCTCCATTAAAACTTTCACATACATAGTGTAACACGCTCGCTATCCTTCGTATAACTCTTTATATTTTTTCATATGTGCCAATTGTTTATTTAAACCATATTCTAACGGGGTATTTCTTTTTATCGAAATAACCTCGACAGCATCATTTCGTTCTTCCTCATTCTTTTTATTCACTTTATCCGTTGCACGTAAAAGGTTCATACCTTTTTTCCATAATGACTTTTTACCACTAAGTAAATTGTATATGCCGAGATGCTCCTCGTTCATTCCCTTTTCCCATAAGTATTCACATACATCTTCCACGTACAATAGATCACTTCCATTTTCCTCACTCGCATAATGGCACTCTTTCTCATCCAGTTCTGATAAAATGAGCTGATGATACATCATAAAAGATGGTTGCCATGGCCCATATAATGTAGGAACTCGAAATACACTATATGGTGCCTCTCCTTTTTTCAATCCTTCTTCCACTTTCAAAAATAAATGTTTATTTTCAGATTCATCTGCGTTTCCTACTTCAATAGAAGAAATTAGATTTAACTTCACTTTCTGTTCTGCACACAGTCTTATAATCCGCTTTAAATACTGTAATATAACTCTTTCATTCCGAAAACCACTTTGTTGATTTGGCTCATACAAGCAAAAGTAAACCGTATCGAACTTCTCTCCTTCTACTGATTTCCATCCATCTTCATCTCTTATCGAATAATACGTAAATAACGCATTTCGTCCAATCAACAATAACTTCTCTTCATTAATTTTTGTCATATTCTCGAATTCGTCAAAATCAAGACCGTACACTTCTACTTCTTCTGCAATCATTTTATTCACAAGGTGATAACCTACAAACGTAAGTCCACCTATAATTAGCACACGCTCCATACCACCAACCCTTTCTCCTTGAAACAAATAGCTCCTCATTTATGTATATGGGAGCTTCACAATTCTTCTTCATATTTTTTAAAGAAATCAGTCGTTTGCCTAACCATTTTATATTTCACATCTTGCAGATGGAATAAGACAGAAGTATCGCATTGATTGAATTGCCTCATTTTCTCATATTTACGTAACAACTGTTTTCTTCCTCTTTTTTCTTGTGTTGATACGAAAACTTTAACAGGTACACAAGACGGAAGAAGCGTAAATGATTTCTTATTTATTTTGGATTCTAATTCTTCTTCTTTGGAATCATACGCCAAACTTAATTCCTTCACTAATCTTTTGTAAAAAAACTTATGCTCTTTTTCAAACTCCACATATTCTGGTAAATCTAAACACGGATTTAACATAACGACAGAGCGTATACATTCAGGGTATTTGTTCATCATTTCAAGTGCTACAAGTGCACCCATACCATCTGCCATAATGTGCATTTTCGCATTTAATGTCTCTTTTCTCAAAACAACATCATATAAACGTTTTGCTAGACGAACAGATTGGTCGTTTCCCCAATGTCTTCCGTATAAATTAGAGGAAAAGACCGTGTAGCCTTCCTCAATAAGGCCATGTAAAAAATAAGATCTACCTGCATGCTGTGTCCATAAACTTGTACCATTCTCAATAAAGTAGTTATAATCACCGAGAAGCATAACAGA
Organism: Bacillus sp. AY3-1; assembly: GCF_008368785.1. NCBI lineage: Bacteria > Bacillati > Bacillota > Bacilli > Caryophanales > Bacillaceae > Bacillus > Bacillus sp. AY3-1. Next base: position 158,463 of record NZ_QORZ01000014.1, read on the forward strand.
AAATCCATTTGGCTTCTCCGGTAAATAAATGACACATGGTTCTTTTTCTAAATAAAAAAAACGTTCCGTAATACTCATTTTTCCCCCGCCTTATTTTCTAAACGTATAAAAGTACTCTTCTATAATGTATGAACGGAATGCAAATTTGCGTTGAAAAATCTACAAATATTTTTCTATATTCTTTTTTCAATTGTGTTACAATAAGGACAGATTGAACGAATAGAGGTGTAAAATATGCGTTTCATTTGGGCATTAATTTGGTCGTTCGCGCTTGTACATATGATGAGCTACGTAATCGGCTCTATGACTGGCGGTACATACGATTTTAACCAAGCGTCTATTTTCTCAGTTGTTCTTGCGGTATTAGTACTAGCAATTTCAGCTACAATTCCAAACGAGCCAGTAGAACAACACTAAAAAAAGAGTCCGGATTTTATCCGAACTCTTTTTTATTTTACTTTACATGAACGACTAATTCGTTATTTTCTACATCAACAACTACGTGACTGTTATCAGTAATTGTTCCTGCAATTAATTCTCTCGCTAATTTCGTCTCAACTTGACGCTGTACATATCGTTTTAATGGACGAGCTCCGTACATCGGATCAAAGCCAGCTTCTACAACAAATTCTCTCGCTGCGTCTGTTAATTCTACTGTAATATGACGGTCAGCTAAACGACCTTGTAATTCTTTTACAATTTTATCAACAATACCTTTAATTTCATTCGTTGTAAGAGGTTTGAATAAAATAATTTCATCGACACGGTTTAAAAACTCTGGTCGGAAATGTCCTCTTAATTGCCCCATTACAAGTTCTCTTGATTCCTCTTTAATTGAGCCATCTGCTTCTAATCCATCTAACAAATGAGCAGATCCAATATTTGAAGTCATAATAATAACCGTGTTTTTAAAGTCTACTGTACGGCCTTGAGAATCTGTAATGCGTCCATCATCTAACATTTGTAATAAAATGTTGAATACTTCTGGATGCGCTTTTTCGATTTCGTCTAACAAAATAACTGAATACGGTTTACGTCTTACCGCTTCTGTTAATTGACCGCCCTCTTCATATCCAACATATCCAGGAGGCGCACCAATTAAGCGTGACACAGCGTGTTTCTCCATATACTCAGACATGTCGATACGAATCATTTGCTCTTCACTATCGAATAAAGACTGTGCTAACGTTTTTGCAAGTTCTGTTTTACCAACACCTGTCGGTCCTAAAAAGATGAAGGAACCAATTGGACGGTTCGGGTCTTTAATACCAGCGCGTGCACGAAGAACTGCGTCTGATACTAAGCTTACCGCTTCCTCTTGTCCGATGACACGCTCTGATAAAATTTGCTCTAAGCGTAGTAATTTCTCGCGTTCACCTTCAACGAGTTTTGCGACAGGAATACCAGTCCAGCGTGAAACAATATCAGCAATCTCTTCTTCACTTACTTCCTCACGTAATAAGCGGTTCTCTTGTTTATTATGTGCACCCATTTCTTCCGCTTCTTTTAACTCTTTTTCGATAGCTGGAATTTTCCCGTGGCGAAGTTCAGCTGCTTTATTTAAATCGTAATTTCCTTCTGCTTCTTCTAACTCACGGCGCAAGCGCTCTAGATGTTCACGTAAGTCACGCACTTTATGAATGTCTTCTTTTTCTTTCTCCCATTTCGCTCTCATACCACTTGCAACTTCTTTTAAATCCGATAATTCACGTTGCAACGTTTTCAGGCGTTCTTGGCTACCAAAGTCCTTCTCTTTTCCAAGAGCCGCTTCTTCAATTTCCAGCTGCATAATACGACGCGTTACTTCATCTAATTCTGTTGGCATAGAATCAATCTCTGTTCGAATCGTTGCGCACGCTTCGTCAACAAGATCAATCGCTTTATCTGGTAAGAAACGATCCGAAATATATCGATCTGATAAAACGGATGCTGCTACAATCGCGCGGTCATGAATATTTACACCATGATAAATTTCAAAGCGCTCTTTTAAACCACGTAAAATGGAAATTGTATCTTCAACAGTTGGTTCTTCTGCTAATACTTGTTGGAAACGTCTTTCTAGCGCTGGATCTTTCTCAATATATTTACGATACTCATCTAACGTTGTCGCCCCGATACAATGCAGTTCACCACGCGCAAGCATCGGTTTTAACATATTTCCTGCGTCCATCGCACCTTCTGTTTTACCAGCGCCGACGATTGTGTGAAGTTCATCAATGAATAATAAAATGCGACCTTCACTCTTTTTAATTTCATTTAATACAGCTTGCAGACGCTCTTCAAACTCACCACGGAATTTCGCTCCAGCTACAAGCGCACTCATATCTAATGCGAAGATTGTTCTATCTTTTAATCCTTCTGGTACGTCCTTCTTCACAATACGCTGTGCTAATCCTTCAACGATTGCTGTTTTACCAACACCGGGTTCACCAATTAAAACCGGGTTGTTTTTCGTTTTACGTGAAAGAATGCGGATTACGCGGCGGATTTCACTATCGCGACCGATAACAGGATCAATTTTCCCTGCTCTCACTTCCGCCACTAAATCACGACCATATTTTTCTAACGCTTCATAAGTTGCTTCTGGATTTTGACTAGTCACTCTTTGATTCCCCCGAACTGTCATTAAAGACTGTAATAAGTTATCTTTCGTAATGTGAAATCTTGTAAGTAATTGATTTATATCGCCTTTTTCTTCTGAAAAAGCAAGCAATACATGTTCAACTGAAATGTAGTCATCTTGCAATTTCTCTGCTTCTTTTCCTGCTCTTACAAGTAGTTGTTGCAGAGCACCTGTTATATATAATTTTCCTACTTCTGCACCGCTTCCCGTTACAGAAGGTTTTTTCTTAATTAAACTTTCGACGCCTTGCTTTAACGCTTCTATATCGACATTCATTTTTTGAAAAATACGCACTGCTAACCCATCTTGCTCTTCTAATAATGTAAACAAGAGATGAACAGTATCTATTTCTTGATGATGATGAGATACCGCTAAAGATTGGGCACTCATAATCGCCTCTTGTGTTTTTGTTGTCATTTGATTTAAGTCCATCTTTACAGTCCTCCAAATGTTTGACTTTCTTTGACCTTTGATTTGATTATACGCCAACTGACTTTTTTATACAATAATTTTGCTTATGTATTTTCAAACTTATTATTGGAAAAAGAAAAAGGGAACATTCATTATACAACTGAAAAATATACGCAATGCATAACGACAAAAAAGCCGCAATAATGATTGCGGCTCCTGTTACGGTTTTCTTTTATATGTCCACTGACGGTTATGATTCGCGTTATCTGGAAACTTTTCACCCGCAGTTAATTTCACCATTTGCGGATCTTTTACCATACTTCCTGTTTCACCAATTTCTACGTAAATGCCATCGTTTGGCGCTTTTTGTCCAGAACGAAACCTGCGATTTTGTCCCATTTCCATTCTCCTTCCATGACGTCTTTGCCTCATTAGTATATCCATTTTAAAAGAAAGCTTTTCTGTCATGTTTAGGAAACAAGTACTACATTTCGTTCTTGTACATATACATGAATGACACAAGCTTAGGAAGGGATTTCTTTCCTATTTGTAGAAAAAAAAGAAACCAACCTACTATAGGTCAGCTTCAAAGGAGAGTCAAACATATACGAGAAGATTACATGTTCATTATAAGCCTCCTCATACGAGCAATGTAACCCTTTTCACAATTTGTACATAATGAAAGAAACATTGTTTGAACTTTCTAAAAAGATGTTGACTTTTCTTAATTTCCAGCGAGAAATAGTAGACACCGCAGCACTTTGAGACGTAAGATGGATATATAGTGAACTTTCCATCTTTGGTGTTCTCACCCAGTTTAACCTCTTATTTCTGCATATTAAAAACGGAAATATAGATAGAAACAAAAAAATTATTATAAGAGGTGAAATTATGAATAAACAGCATTTAATCGCATTAGACTTAGACGGCACTTTATTAACAGACAACAAAATAATTTCCACTCGAACAAAACATACAATTGCAAAAGCAAAGGAACAAGGACATATTGTCGTTATTTCAACAGGACGTCCATTCCGTGCTAGTTTTGATTACTATAAAGAACTTGGTCTTAACACACCAATCGTAAACTTTAATGGCGCTTACGTACATCATCCTCTTGATTCAAAGTGGGGAACACATCACTCTCCTCTTGAGCTAGCAACAGCCCAAGAAATTGTCCGAGCTTGCTTTGATTTTGGTGTGAAAAATATATACGCTGAAGTAATGGACGATGTGTATGTTCGTGAAATTGATGAAGATAAAAAACATATTTTCGAATTCGGTTCTCCAAATATTTTTACAGGAGACTTATTAAATATTTTAAACGATCATCCAACCTGCTTATTAATTGACGCACATGACGAGCATTCCAGTGCAATTCGTCAACATTTAACTGATATGCACGCTGAAGTAATCGACCATAGAAAATGGGGCGCACCTTGGCCGATTATTGAAATCGTAAAAAGCGGGTTAAATAAAGCTGTCGGATTACAAAAAATTTCTAGTCATTACAACATTCCACAAGAGCGAATTATCGCTTTCGGTGATGAAGATAACGACTTTGAAATGATTGAATTTGCTGGTCATGGCATCGCAATGGGTAATGCAATTCCTGAATTAAAATCACTCGCAAATCATACGACATTAACGAATGAAGAAGATGGTATTGCGCTATATTTAGAAGAGGTTCTTGGATTATAATCTAAAAATTCCCTGCTTATAGTTTCTCGCCAAACGCTCATACTATTATTAGACGCCGGATTATCGCGTCGATTGTTTTCAGCTAAATAAAGGGGGTTTTTCGAATGGGTAAAAAGAACAAATCAAAACGTTTTATCCAACAAGGAGCCGATGCTGTTATGAAGCATGATGCAAGATTCCCGTACAGAGGTACATTAGCTGAGGCAGAAAAAGCGAGAAGTAACTCTTCTTTTGGAGGGGTTTAAATGGGGAACTTACTATTCCAACAAGCTAGAGATGCCGTTGCAAATGCCGTATCTTGTTCAAGCGGTACTGAGCAACAAGATCTCGTATATAGGGCAAAAAATGCTTTGCACTCCGCTTATGCAAACTCTTCAACAGCTGAAAAAGTTCAGCTACGCGAAATGCAAGAGCAGTTACAAAACATTACGAATTTACATTAAAAAAGAGGACCAGCTTTGGTCCTCTTTAATCTTTTCGAAACAAGCCAAACACCCCAACCGTCTGTAATACGTTTGTAAATGCACCTGGGTCCACTTGCCTAATAACCCTTTCTAATTCATATAACTCATAACGCGTAATAACAATCATTAACATTTCCTTATTTTCATTTGTATAAGCACCTGTTGCCGGTATAGTTGTAATCCCCCTCACTAAGCGTGAATGAATCGCCTTTCGTACATCTGCCCCATTCTTCGTAACAATTAATGCTGTAATTTTCACATGACGCGTATGAATCGCATCGATAATTCGCGTTGACACATACAAAGTCACCAAAGTATATAATGCTTTTTCCCATCCATACACATAGCCAGCCGCAATAATGATAAGTGCATTAAAGAAGAAAAAATACGTACCGACAGGCTTATCTTTAATCTTTGATAAAATCATGGCGATTATATCTAAACCACCTGTAGAAGCCCCCCACTTCAACGCAATCCCTACCCCAATTGCTGAAATAATCCCACCAAAAATCGCATTTAATATAATATCGTTCGAAACTGCTCTAACCGGGATAATTTCTAGAAACAAAGTCATAAATATGACGCAAAGAAAACTAAAGAAAGTAAAGGCCTTTCCAACCTTTTTCCATGCTAAAATAACGACGGGAATATTAAACAAACTAAACAATACCCCCGTTGATATGTGAATAGATAAAAAGTCACCTAATATTTGCGATAACAATTGGGACAATCCAGCAAAGCCACTCGCGTACACTTTCGCTGGCGTTAAAAATAAATTCATTCCAATCGCGTTTAACAAACCTGCGACGATTACAACGATTAACTTCTTTATAAGTTCGGTATAATTCAACTTCAAATCCATTTCGAATCCACCTTTATTATTCATGAATGCACTGCTATACATAGTCTTTACGAAAAAGGAAATGATAAACGTACAACGTTTAGAAATGGAGTTGATACATATGCCACATACGAGTGATAACGACAAAAAAGCACGCGATAATAATGCAAAGCGTACACAAAAAAATGAGCAAGAACAAAAAAATATTCAGCAAGGTAAGCGTTCCTATTCTAAAAAGACCGATCACCTTTGATTCCATCGTACATCAACAATATTGTTGATGTACTTTTTTTACATTTTACAGGGAAAAAACATTAAAAATTCACTTCATGTTCACTTCTATATTCTACAATAGCGATAACATATTCGGATGAGGTGTTGGCATGAGAGGGAAACACATTTTCATTATTACTGCACTAATAAGTATATTAATGCTAGCTGCTTGTGGACAAAAAAACAGCTCAGCTACAGTCGCTACAGCAACAGACTCAACCATTAAGAAGAGCGACTTCGAAAAACAGTTGAAAGATCGTTACGGAAAAGACATGCTATACGAAATGATGGCACAAGACGTTATCACGAAAAAATATAAAGTATCTGACGATGATGTAGATAAAGAAGTACAAAAAGCGAAAAAGCAATACGGCGATCAATTCACAGCTGTACTAGAAAACAATCGTTTAAAAGATGAAGCTGATTTCAAAAATCAAATTAAGTTCAAACTTGCTATGAATGAAGCAATTAAGAAAAGTGTTACAGAAAAAGACGTGAAAGACCACTATAAACCAGAAATTAAAGCGAGTCATATTTTAGTAAGTGACGAAAATGAAGCGAAAGAAATAAAGAAAAAATTAGATGCTGGCGCTTCATTTGAAGAATTAGCAAAACAAGAATCACAAGATCTACTATCAAAAGATAAAGGTGGAGACCTTGGATACTTCAATTCAGGCAGAATGGCGCCTGAATTTGAAACAGCTGCCTATAAACTAAAAGTCGGACAAATTAGCAATCCCGTTAAATCACCAAACGGTTATCATATTATTAAATTAACTGATAAAAAAGATTTACAACCTTACGATGAAGTGAAAGACTCCATCCGTAAAAACTTAGAAGCAGAACGTATTGCCGACCCTACATTCAGTCATAAGTTAATACAAAAGGAATTAAAAAAGGCAAATATTAAAATAAATGATAGTGACTTGGAAGATACGTTTACTCTTGCGCATGAGCAAGGGAATTAAAAAAGCACCGCCTTATTTTTACAGCAAAATAAGGCAGTGCTTTTTATTTAATTTACTTCTTAAAATACGTCCAACCTTCTTCTTGATAAATCTTTTCTTCTTTCATCAACTTACCAAGCGCACGCTTAAACGCAGCTTTACTCATGTTGAAACGTTCTTTAATGTCTTCTGGGTGGCTCTTATCCCAAAACGGCATTGCTCCGCCTCGTTCTTCCATATATGCATAAAGTACTGTAGCATCATCTTCCATTCCTTCTTCTTTACGAGGAAGAAGTGAAATATTAATTGTACCGTCATCTTTCACGTCAATAATACGACCTGTTACACGTTCACCGATGCGGACTTGTTCTTTTCTTTCAGTATGGTGTAAGAAAGCACGGAAATGCTCATCAGTTAGTATGAATGAACCAACTTGAAGTGAACGATACACACGTCCATTGACGTTTTTATTACGCATAGATGGCGTCGCATCTACGATAATTTCTTGCATATCACTGTCTCTTGCCGGAAGAGCGATAAGGCGATCACGATTCGTTAATTTTAACGTACAATATAATTCGTCTCCAACCTCTGGCCATACTGGCATATAAATCGGGAACTCATCAGCTGGGATTAGTATATCTTTTGATACACCAATATTAACAAACACACCTAAACTAGGAATAACTTCTACAACCTTTACCCAGTTCCAATCAAAAGTTGTAATAAGCGGCTCCTTCATTGTTGCTGAAATACGATTTTGGTGATCAAGGTATAAGAATACATCAATCGTATCGCCTTCTGCAATTTCTCCAACTAATTCGTTTTTATGTAAGAAGATTTCTTCTTCTTCATTCCCAACCATATAGCCGATTTCCGTTTCGCGTAAAACAGTTACCTGTTCAATCGATCCTAATTGTAAATACATATTTTTTAATTCCCTTCTATATATATAAAATTAACTTTTTTATATTTTTTATCATTCCAAACAAAAGTTAATTATAACACGATTTTTCCTTTATTTGTCCAACTGCCCAAAATTCACTATAATAAAATGAGGTTACATAAATATAAGTATGAAAACACTTAAGTCTAGGCTCGTTTTCAGCTATACTTTAGTATGTACAGTACATAAAAAGATTAGAAATTTATTTGGAGGTGCTAACTATGGCAAAAGATAGTTCTTTTGACATCGTTTCGAAAGTAGAATTACCTGAAGTAACAAACGCAATTAACATCGCATTAAAGGAAATCCAAAACCGATATGACTTTAAAGGAAGTAAAAGTGATATTAAATTAGAAAAAGAAGTACTAGTTTTAACTTCTGACGATGAGTTCAAATTAGACCAAGTAAAAGACGTTCTAATTTCTAAACTTGTAAAACGTAACGTTCCAATTAAAAACTTGGATTACGGAAAAGTTGAAGCTGCGACTGGTAACACTGTTCGCCAACGCGCAACACTTCAACAAGGTATCGATAAAGATAACGCGAAAAAAATTAACAACATCATTAAAGAAATGAAATTAAAAGTAAAAACACAAGTACAAGATGACCAAGTACGTGTTACAGCGAAAAGCCGTGATGACTTACAAGCAGTTATCGCAGCAGTTCGCAGTGCTGACTTACCGATTGACGTACAATTTATTAACTACCGCTAAAAAGAAAAACATCCTCTGTGTAGAGGGTGTTTTTCTTTTTAGCGTGTAGAGAAAATATTACAAAGTCTAAGATTACGAGCAATCGGATAGTTAGAATGAGTATTTAATTATTATGCATAAATGAAGAAGGTCCTTTTAATAATCGGCGCAAAAACCTCCCTCCCCACTCAAATGTAACAAATTATGAGTATAAGAATATTTTCCACCCTTTCATGTAATGTAAAATTAGTAAGGAATTTATTTTATGAAAAAATGTTAATTAAACAAGAGTTAGAAGTGGTTATTTGAAGAAATTAATACTATGTTTTTTATTAACTACATTCTGTCTATATATTGCAGGGTGTTCTAATAATATAACTACACCCGAGGATACACCTAAAACTTCAACACCTGCGAAGTGTAAATACATCAACAAAGCTTGGTATAAGAAACCTATAAAATGTAATAATTGATGATATAAGTTATAAAAAAGACACCGTAAGGTGCCTTTTTTTATAGAAATTAATAAGATATTCATCAGAAATTATGAATCATTTTTTATTTTGTTTTTCAAAATATTTTTCTTTAACCATTTTTATTAGATTTTCTTTTTCTGTTAGTTCAAAGATAAATAATGCTTTTTTCATGTTGTCAGCCACATCTTCTTCATTATATTGTTCTAGCTTTAGCAAGTTCCAAGATTTTCCATAATATAATTCACCTAATAAATATAAAGTATTTAGATTAATAGCTAATTTAATCCCCATATCATTGTATTTTATTGCCTCTTCATGTTGATTTGCAAGACCTAAAATTTTCGCTAAATTAAAAATGATTTTTAATTTAATCTCTTTATCTCTAGGAAAATCTAACTTATTAAAATTAGCTAAACACCTTCTTAATATAGTAATACTCTTTTCATACTCTTTATTTGCCCAATGAAATATAGCCATCGACTGCATAATATCTATTTCTCTTTCTGATAAAAAATCAACATTCGTTACAGTTAGTTTTAGTGCACTATTTAAAAGATTTAAAGCAGTTTTTATTGATTTATTTACATGAAATATAGCAATGGCTTCATGCCATATTAGAAATTGTTTATCTTCTTTTAACTGGAAATTATTTTCGTTTTTCTCTTGTTTCACTATTTCGTAAAGTTCATTATATTGTTTTTGCTTTGTACAATCTCTCATTACATATTTTACATTTTCTACATATTTTAGTTTTTTATTTTGCGTTAGTGCGAAAATATTATTTGGATCAATACCAAGTCTTTCAGATAACTGATATAACAATATACTAGATGGATAAATCATACCTTTTTCTATTTTGCTAATTTGACTTTGCGAACATATTCCATGACACAATTCGGATTGTGATATATTCTTTTTCATTCTAAGTTCTTTAATGGTAATACCCAAATCGTAAAATCCCATTTTCCCTCCCCAAATATAACCCTCAATGAGTATCAGAATATTTTTTCATCCTTTAATGTAATGTAAAATCAATATAGTTGCAATTATTGTTTCTTCTATCGGTCTTTTCACTTCTTTGTTCAGCTGCATTTTGAGGCAAGAGTCTTCCTTCACAGAAAAACAGGCTAGGGAGAAAGTATCCCTCCTTAGCCTGTCCCCTCTCAGCAGAAGAGTTTTCGCACTTATTAAGAACACACATCCATTACTCATTTCCGTCTCTTTTTAACAACAATTAAAAACGCAATAAACAATACGTTCACACCGACGATTAAAGAGATAAATAGCCAATTCACACCTGTTTCCCCGTTAACTTTATATACATTTGATTCTTCACGCTTTAAAACGAGATAAAAATTCCCGTTTTCTTCTCTTATAATTTCATCTTCTAACAATCCTCGTAACTCTTGTTTTTCGCCAATTGCACTTACAGGTAAAGCAACTTTTTGTGTTTCTTTCGTATTATTAATCGCTACTAATGTTACTTCATCTTTATACTTTCGTTTCAGTACACTCATTCCATCTTTATCGTATAAAAGCTCAAACGTTCCATGGCGTAAAGATGGTCTCGCTTGTCTAAGCTCACCGAGTTTCGTTATGTGCTGCACAAATTTTTCATCTGATTTGAAATCCATTAATCGTCTATTATCCGGGGTATCCCCTCCATCTAATGCAATTTCAGTCCCGTAATAAAAATTCGGAATACCTGGTGATGTTAATAAATAGGTAAGGGATAGTTTCAAACGAGATGGTGGATAATTCATATTCTCTTTTGCAATACGGGCAAACCTTTTTGTATCTTGATTATCTAAAAATGTAACGGATTCCCCTTCTTTTTTACTCACATCATATAAAGGTTTCACCGATACATCCACTTTAGAAAACGATTCTACTATTTTTTCGTTATATCCACTATCTTCCTTTGTCATAATACGAAAATCTTTCTTTATCACTTGCATATCTTTTTGCACGTCATCCCAGAAAGAACGCGACTTTTTTTCACCATGTATCACATAACTTCCATCTAAATCGACTTCTTTAATCCACCATTTCATCGCGTCGATAACTTGTTGTTCGTTTTCTCCAAGCGGAAATTGTAATATAACTTTCATCCCTTTTGCATGCGCTTCTTGTACAAGTTCTTTCACATCATTTTCTGTTCCGAAATGTTCATTTACCTTTTGAAAATTTTGCACATCTAACCCATCGTACTTTCCACTTTCAAAAAACGGTGAAAGCATAACAGTGGTAAAACCCATTTCTTTTATGTAATCCAGTCTTTTTATAATCCCTCTTATATCTCCACCCTGATATCCTTCTAAATTGCCAACTTCTAACTGTTTGTCATTTTTCGGTTCTCCATTATTGAAGCGATCAATCATAATGGAATATACGACTTCGTCTCGCCACTCTCTTTTTTCATCTGCAAACGTATGTATTGGCACAAACAAAACGACAGCTAAACAAAAACAAATAAATAGTTTCCTAGTCCGTATTTTCCTCACACGCATCCCCCATGTTTTTTAATTGTAAGAATATTATACCAATTTTCAGAGCGAATCACATACGTTGATTTCATTCCCTCAAAATACTTCACGTTAGATTTTCTAACATGAAGTATAAAGTTTTCTGAATTTTTAGTTGATTTTTCATTTCATTTCGAATATGATATGAAACATAACAAATCGATGTTATTTTTTCTAACATCATAGGAGGAGAGAGAATGAATACAGGAGATACGGTTTTTATGTTTGTAACGACAGTAATGGTCATGTTAATGACACCAGGATTGGCACTTTTTTATGGGGGCATGGTTCGCAGTAAAAACGTACTCAGTACGACAATGCATAGTTATAGTGCAATGGCTATCGTTTCGATTCAGTGGATTGTGATCGGCTATTCTTTATCATTCGGACCAGATTGGCACGGACTTATCGGTACACTCGATTGGTTCGGTTTAAACGGAGTTACCTACGCACCAAATCCAGACTACTCATCTACTATTCCTCACAATTTATTTATGATGTTCCAACTCATGTTCGCCATTTTAACTCCCGCTTTAATTTCAGGTGCATTCGCCGAAAGAATACGATTTTCTGCTTTCCTTATTTTCATCCTTCTATGGACAACAATCGTTTACAATCCTGTCGCTCATTGGGTATGGGGCGTTGGCGGATGGCTAAGAGAACTCGGCGCGTTAGACTTCGCTGGCGGTAATGTCGTTCATATTACATCTGGGGTCGCCGGCCTTGTATTAGCTATTTTCCTTGGAAAACGAAAAAACATAAACGGTACTTCTCCTCACCATTTACCATTCACAATGTTAGGCGCAGGCTTACTATGGTTCGGCTGGTTCGGTTTTAACGTCGGAAGTGCATTATCTTTAAACGACGTAGCTTTAACTGCATTTATTAATACAAATATAGCCGCTGCTGCCTCTGCATTAACTTGGATGCTTTCAGAATGGTTCTTCCAATCAAAACCGACTGCGATGGGAGCTGCTTGTGGTGTAGTTTCCGGTCTAGTCGCTATTACACCAGCTTGCGGGTTCGTTACACCTTTCTCCGCCCTTCTTATCGGAGCAATTGGCGGCGTATTATGTTTCGGTGCTGTCTTCTTCTTAAAAACGAAATTTGGGTACGACGATACACTTGATGCATTCGGATGTCACGGCATCGGAGGAACTTGGGGCGGTATTGCAACAGGACTCTTTGCAACTACTACTGTAAATGCTGATGGCGCTAACGGATTATTTTACGGAAACGCTGCTTTACTATTTAAACAACTGGTAGCAATCGGCGCAACATATGCATTCACGATCATAATGACGTACGCCATTATTAAAGCGATTAACTTCTTCCTCCCTGTTCGGGTAGATGAACACCAAGAACATATGGGACTTGATATTTCGATGCACGGAGAGAAAGCTTATGAGTATACAGAGCGAGTGAACTAAAAAAAGAGATGCAATCTATTAGTAGTAGATTGCATCTCTTTTTATTATACTGTCGGTGGTATACCCTAGTTGGTATATTCATGAATATATCAACGATTATTCGGATATATCGACGATTTTTTAAATATATCAGCGATTCTTTCATTATATCGACGTTTCGACACAGAATATCGATTTACCAACAAATTCCGACATGACGAAAACGAAAAACACCCCGTGTAAAGCTTATTTTACACATAAAAAGACGACCGAAACCCGGTCGTCTTTTTCTATTTATTTCGGAGCATTTCCCACATATTGCGTAATATCAACATTTAACGCTTGCGCTAAACGCATACCGTACTCTTGATCTGCACGGAAGAAGTTACAAACAGCTAGTAATTTCGTGCGCTCATTTACGTCTTTTAAGTCATTTGTTAAGTTTGCAATTAAATTGTCTTGCTCTTCTTTAGAGAATGAACGGTAACGCTCACCTGCTTGTTTGAAATCATTTGGTTTGTCAATTTTTTCACGAGATACATAGCCTTCTACTTTCATAGTTGAATCGCGGTAAGTTGGGTCTTCAACTGGATTTTCAGTATGACGGCTCGGTTCGTAGTTAATTGTAGATGGGTTTTGATTGATTTGCATCGCACCATCACGTTGTTGATTATGAACAGCTGCGTACGGGCAGTTTACAGGAATTTGTAAGTAGTTCGCACCAAGACGGTAACGCTGTGTATCTGGATAAGAGAATAAACGACCTTGTAATAATTTATCTTCAGATGGTTCAATACCATTTACAGTTGCACTTGGAGAGAACGCCACTTGTTCTACTTCAGCGAAGAAGTTTTTCGGGTTACGATTTAACGTCATCGTCCCTACTTCAATTAACGGGAAGCGATCTTCTGGCCATACTTTCGTTGGGTCTAGTGGATCAAAGTCTAAAGAATCCGTTTCATGTAGTTGCATCACTTGCACGTGTAAATCCCACTTCGGATAATTTCCTTTTTCGATTGCATCGAACAAGTCACGAGTTGCATGGTTGAAGTCTTTTCCTTGTACTTCTTGCACCTCTTTTGCACTTAAGTTACGTACACTTTGCTGTGGTTTCCAGTGATATTTAATGTAGACGATTTTACCTTCTGCATTAATCCATTTAAATGAATGGACACCGAAACCTTCCATTTCACGATAGCTTGCTGGTGTACCGTAATCAGAAAATACCCACGTCATCATATGTGTAGATTCCGGACTTAACGTCATGAAATCCCAGTAACGATCTGGTGTTTGAACATTTGTATCAGGTGCTGGTTTTAAAGAATGCACCATATCAGGGAATTTAATTGCATCACGAATGAAGAAGACTGGTAAGTGGTTACCTACGATATCGTAATTTCCTTCTTCTGTATAAAATTTAACAGCGAACCCACGTGGATCACGAGCTGTTTCCGGAGAACCTTGACCATGAATAACCGTTGAGAAACGAACAAATACAGGCGTTTCAGTTCCTTCATTTTGTAAAAATGCTGCTTTTGTATATTGCTTCATGCTGTTTTTCGTTATGAACACACCGTGAGCACCTGCACCACGTGCATGCACAACACGCTCTGGAATACGTTCACGATCAAAGTGCGCAAGTTTTTCTACTAAATGATAGTCTTCTAATAATACCGGTCCACGGCGACCAGCTGTACGAGAATTTTGGTTGTCTCCAACTGGAGCACCTTGGTTTGTTGTTAAGCGATTATTTGGATTCATCTAGGGGGATCCTCCTCTTTCTTTCATGGTAATTATTATTTATTTAAAATTATTATAAACTAATTATTATTCAAAACTAAATTCTTGTCAACTATTCCCTTCATTTTTTTGGAAACAATTTCAGCTAAGCAATCGATAAATACAGATTGTGAATTTGGCATATTTGGTCTAAAATATGCCACGTTTAATTCATCAGTTACAACTTTACATTCGTAATCATTGTCATATAAAACTTCTAAATGCTCTGCTACAAACCCAACCGGACAGTATACGAAAGATTCATAACCATGCTTTTCAAATAAATCTCTCGTTAAATCTTGCACATCCGGACCAATCCATGGGTCAGGCGTATTTCCAGCACTTTGCCAACCCGTTGTATAGTTTCGAATATCGGCAGCCTTCGCAATTAAATCTGCCGTATGCTGCAATTGCTCCACATAAGGGTCCCCTGCTGCAATAATTTTCTCTGGCAAACTATGTGCTGAAAAAATTACGACTGCTTTCTCTTTATCTTCAATCTTTGTAAATGTTTCTTTTAGTTGCTCTGCCCAATACGAAATAAACTTCGGTTCATCGTACCATTGTTCAATCGGTTCAATAACAGGACCACCGATTTCTTTTGAAAGACGAATAGCACGATCATTATACGCTTTAATGCTAAATGTAGAATAGTGCGGTGCTAATACGATACTAACCGCTTGCTCAATTCCATCGCGCTTCATCTCTTCTACTGCATCTTCTATAAATGGAGCAATATGTTTTAAGCCTAAGTAACAAGTAAATTCATACTCTGTAAATATATTATTCATAGAATCTGTTAATTTATGCGTTTGCTCTTTCGTAATTTTTACAAGTGGTGAAATTCCGCCAATCGCTTTATAGCGTCTGATTAAGTCTTGGAGTGCTTCTTCTGAAGGTTTATGCCCGTGGCGAATATGTGTATAGTACGCTTCTACATCATCTAATGATTCTGGCGTTCCATACGCCATTACGAGTAAACCTATTTTTTTCTTTGTCATCTATATAACACCTCAATTTTATAAATGAGAATCTTTTTCAAGAACATTTGTTTCCAATTATAACAACTAATAATAAGTACGTCAAAATAATTATTCTAAATAAGTATTATTTCTAATATATTTTTGAATTTTATATGACAATTTATTTAATAGAAAAGCGACTTACTTTTATGCAAGTCGCTTTTCTTCTATTCTTTAATATTTACCCCATACTCTTTAAACCAAACATGAATTTGCGCTAAATGAGCTAAAAGCTGCGGACCAGTCATTAATTGACCGAACCAAGGGGATTGAAATGCACTGCCACCTGACTCAATTAATCCACTCAGCTGTTCTTTATCAAATAGTTCGTGCAAAATTGAGCCTTTATCTGTTAATAAATCTTGTAGCCATACTGTTACCGCTTTTGTATAATGCGGATTATGGGTTTTCGGATACGGGCTCTTCTTTCTATATAAGATGTCATTTGGAAGTAATCCTTCTAACGCTTTACGCAATAGACCTTTTTCGCGGTTTTTATACATTTTCATTTCCCAAGGAATATTCCACGCATATTCGACAAGTCGGTGATCCGCAAATGGAACACGTACTTCTAAGCTTGCCCCCATACTCATACGGTCTTTTCTGTCTAATAATGTTGTCATAAACCATACCATGTTCAAGTAAAATAGTTGTCGTCTCTTTGCTTCAATTGGGCTTTCTCCCTCTAAAACAGGAACTTCTTGAATAGATTCTTCATAACGCTGCTGTACATATTGTTGTAAGTTTAATTTATTTCTCCATTCTTTCTTTAGCAGTTGTTCACGCGCTTCTGTAGAGCGCATCCACGGAAATGCACTCGATTGTAAATCATCTTCTCTATAAAACCACGGATAACCACCAAATATTTCGTCTGCACATTCCCCAGATAAACCGACGACAAAATCTTGTTTAATTTCGCGGCAAAACCATAATAATGAGGAATCGATATCTGCCATACCAGGCAAATCACGAACGAGTACCGCTTCTGTTAAATACTGTGCTAATTGTTCATTTGAAATGACACAGCGATGATGGTTTGTTTGAAACGTCTCAGTCATCAAATGAATAAATGGCGCATCTGAATTCGGCTGAAACGCATTCGCTTTAAAGTATTTGTCATTATCTTCATAATCAACAGAGTATGTGTGTAATTGCCCTTTTCCTGACTTTGCGTATTCTTTCGCAGCAATTGCTGTAATCGCACTCGAATCTACACCGCCTGATAGAAAAGTACATAGTGGTACATCAGAAACGAGCTGCCTTGTAATCGCATCTTGTAATAAAAAACGTGTTTTCTCTACTGTTTCTTCAAAGGAGTCTTCATGTTTTTTGCTTTCTACATTCCAATATCTCCATATACATAAACCGTTCTTTGAAAATGTCATCGCATGCCCTGGACGTAATTCTTTTATACCAGCATAAATGCCATGACCAGGTGTTCTAGACGGTCCAAGACCGAATATTTCGGATAACCCTTCTAACGTTACTTCTGCCTTCACATCTGGATGCGCTAATATCGCTTTTAACTCTGAACCAAATAGTAATCGCCCACTATCATATTTATAAAATAGCGGTTTTACACCTAGTCGATCTCGTGCAATAAATACTTGTTCCTTCTGTTCATCCCATACAGCAAACGCATATATACCGTTTAAATGATCGACACATTCTTCTTTCCATTCAATATACGACGCTAATAGCACCTCTGTATCAGAATGACCTTTGAACGTATATCCTCTTCTTAATAATTCCTTTCGAATATCTTCTGTATTATACAATTCACCGTTATAGCAAATTGCATAATTCGTTTCATCTTTTAAACAAGTCATCGGTTGTTTACCACCCTCAGGATCAACAACGATTAACCGTTTATGCCCAAATGCGACATTGCCTTTAATCCAAACTTTATTATCATCCGGGCCACGCTTTGCTAACGTCTCAGCCATCTTCGTAACGACGTCCCGTTCTCCTTCTAATGAGCGTTTATAATCCACCCATCCTGTAATCCCGCACATACGAATCATCCTTCCATCTTATTTCTTTTCCTAAACAAGCAGTAATCCACACCTTAGAGGTGCGGATCAAAAAAATGAAAAACTTGACGATAACGTACTATCCACATACGGAATAGCATTTTCACTCAGTAAAACGTGTGTTATTGTATGCCCACCTATGTCTAGGTGTGTCTAGTTATAAAGAATGCCCGAACTGTCTATAACAGAAATAACTACTTTTTATAAAGGAGAAATCATATATGATACAACGTAACCATATTTTATATAACCAGCCACGCGCTCATACAGTCGGTAATGTAGAATATATAAACAATGAATGGGTATTCTTTGATGATGAAAATGATGAAGCTTTTTTATTAGAAGATATTGTCGAAGATGGCTTTGAGATTTTATATAACAACAACTGGCTACCAGCTCGTTTCTATGAACAAGATGTACTACAAATCGCCAACGAACAGCACCATTTGCAAAACGGAGAAATGATACGAATTCGAAAAAAATTACTTCTTAGCTATACGGAATGGCTTGAGGAATTACCTGACTCTGTCTTTACATTATTAACCGAATCATTGCAATCCCTTCATTACTCTTTATATGATTGCATGTATTGTCATAATTATTTATCTTTCCTACCGAAAGAGGAAGCATGCGAAGGAGTAAATATTCTTTTATTTGATAACGAAGAGATGATTTGTACATTGCAGCACCATTTCGTTCGTCACGCTACGTCAAATAAAAACATGTTTCGTTTTACGAAAGTAAACGGAGAAGAGTTGCATATCGATGCAACATAAAGTAAAAAAACCACCTTATCTCCCAAATACTTGAGATTATAAGGTGGTTTTATTTTTAATTAAAATACTTGCCAACCAATTGGTAATTTCAGTCCAAGGTAAAATACTGCTACTAATGCAACAATAAATAGTCCCCAAACTGTCCCTGTTGCTTTGTTTTTGCTCATTTTTACAAGAACCATTTCCATTCCACCGATAACTAAAATACCAGCTACCATTTTTAAACCATACCACATGTGCATGTTACTTGTTGCAGTCTTCATTATACCCATGTACAACATGAAACCTGTCACAATAATGATAATGTACATAAGACGAAGCCCCATATGTACACCTTTACCTTTTCTTCCTGCTGAATAAAGTGAATACGCAACGAAGAATAAAATTAAACCTAACGCCCATGCTGTAATATGCATATGTACCATCGTATCCCCTACCTCCTCTTTTCACACTTTTTCACTCTATATGATAACATGTTCATTTATTTTCAGGAAATGTTTCGCTTTTTTACATTTAAATGATATAATATTTAGAGTATTTACAAACTTCTTGTAATAACAAAAGGGGGAACAATCATGATTCAAACTAAGGATATTATCGAACTTACAGACACATACGGAGCAAATAACTATCACCCACTTCCGATCGTTATTTCTAAAGCAGAAGGCGTTTGGGTAGAAGATCCTGAAGGAAATCGCTATATGGACTTATTAAGTGCATATTCTGCAGTAAACCAAGGTCATCGTCACCCAAAAATTATTAACGCTTTAATTGACCAAGCTAATCGCGTTACGTTAACTTCTCGTGCTTTCCATAGCGATCAATTAGGTCCTTGGTACGAAAAAGTTGCGAAACTAACTAATAAAGAAATGGTACTTCCAATGAATACAGGTGCAGAAGCTGTTGAAACTGCAATTAAAACAGCTCGCCGCTGGGCTTATGATGTGAAGAAAGTAGAAGCAAACCGTGCTGAAATTATCGTTTGTGAAGATAACTTCCACGGACGTACAATGGGTGCTGTTTCTATGTCTTCAAACGAAGAGTACAAGCGTGGATTTGGCCCAATGCTTCCTGGCATCGTTGTAATTCCTTACGGTGATTTAGAAGCGTTAAAAGCTGCTATTACACCAAACACAGCTGCATTCATTTTAGAGCCAATCCAAGGTGAAGCAGGAATTAACATCCCACCAGCTGGTTTCTTAAAAGAAGCTCTTGAAGTATGTAAAAAAGAAAACGTTTTATTTGTAGCAGATGAAATCCAAACAGGTTTAGGCCGTACTGGTAAAGTATTTGCTTGTGATTGGGACAATGTAACTCCTGACATGTACATACTTGGTAAAGCACTTGGCGGCGGCGTATTCCCAATCTCTTGCGTAGCAGCAAACCGCGACATTTTAGGCGTATTCGAGCCAGGTTCTCACGGTTCTACATTCGGTGGTAACCCACTTGCATGTGCTGTTTCTATCGCAGCTCTTGAAGTGTTAGAAGAAGAAAAATTAACAGAACGTTCTCTTCAATTAGGCGAAAAATTAGTTGGGCAATTAAAAGAAATTGATAACCCAATGATTACTGACATTCGTGGTAAAGGCTTATTCATCGGTATCGAATTAAACGAGCCAGCTCGTCCTTACTGCGAACAATTAAAAGCAGCTGGTCTATTATGTAAAGAAACACACGAAAATGTAATTCGTATCGCACCACCTCTAGTAATCTCTGAAGAAGATTTAGAGTGGGCATTCCAAAAAATTAAAGCGGTATTATCATAATAATAAAGAGGTTGTCCTACATGTTGGGACAACCTCTTTCTTTTTTTAGTAGTTTACTGTAAAGTTAGATTGAATATTCAGTTTATTTTACAAGGGGTAATTGTATGCTTTTGAAATACGGCAAACATATTAACTATTTAGCTACTATTCTCATTTCCATTACATTCATCGGATTCCTATTATCTATAACGTTACTCAGGTACTACTCAACACCTCATACATTCATGCTACTTAAAATCTCATTTTGGGCTGCTGTTTTCCTTACAGCTATCGGTTTTGGCCGCGAAAGAAGTTCTCTTGCCGTTATGCTAATCGGGATTTGTACGTTAATACTCATCGGATTATATATTTTTGCTATTTTAGATTTTTTCAATAACCCATGGCCATAAAAAAGAGCTATCTATTAATGAGATAGCCCTTTTCTTCATTTCACTACATTTCGCAAAGTACCAATTCCTTCTACTGTAATGACCACTTCATCACCCGCATGCAAAAACTTCGGTGGTGTGAAACCTTTTCCGACACCAGCTGGCGTTCCTGTTGCGATAATATCGCCTGGCTCTAACGTCATTCCTTTACTTATCGTTGAAATGATTTCTTCTATTGAAAAAATCATTTTATTTGTATTTGAAGTTTGTCTTACTTCCTCATTTACTATTGTTTCAATGTGTAACGCATTTGGCGTTTCAACCATTGATTTATGAATTAGATACGGTCCCATCGGACAAAATGTATCGAAACTTTTTCCAAGAAAAAATTGTTTATGCTTCCTTTGAATGTCGCGAGCAGTTATATCATTTATAATGGTGTAACCAAAAACATGCTCAAGCGCTTTTTCTTTTTTTATTTGTTTCCCTCGCTTACCAATGATGATAGCTAGTTCTCCTTCATAGTCTAGTTCATTCGTTGCGTGGGGGTGACTATTAATTTTTTCATTCATTCCAATAACTGTCGTTGGCGCTTTCGTAAAGATCATTATATTTTCTGGAATTGACTCTACTCCACCCATTTCTATCGCATGCTCACGATAGTTCTTTCCAACGCAAAGAATATTCTTCCTTGGCCTTGGAATTGGTGCTAATATTTTCACCTCAGTTAACGGATAATACGCCGCCCCTTCATTTTCCTTCGCCCAATTTACAATATCACATATTTTTTCAAAGCATTCGGTTCCTCTTTCAATACACTCTAACATTGTAATCGGAATCGTAACCTTTTCCCCTTTTTGTCTTTGCGCTTCTCTTACATGCAATACCTTTTCTTCCTCTTCATCCACAATACCTACAAATACCTTTTCATCTTTTTTCGCCGTTACCAAACGCAATATTTCCACTCTCCATCCTAAAACTCATGACCTTTAATTGTATTCGCATCCGTCAGAAAAAAACCTTCTCATGCACGCTAATTTTTACAATATTCTTCTCATATTCTATTCGTTACTCCTTTATATTTGGCATAAAATGTAGAAATTTTACTTTTTTTAGCGAAGGTGTTTCTTTTTTATTGGTTTTTTGTATAATATGTACTACATATATACTAAAAATTTCATTTAGAGATGGAGCCGATTTCAATGTTTGAGCAAGCGATTGAAAAAAAACGTGAAAAAATGATTTATTTTGCTGAACGCTACGGAATGACTTCTCAAAAAACAGTGGATTGTAGCCAAGAACTGGACAGGCTCTTAAATGTAATTTGGCATGTACATACGGATTTTTACCCTAATCAAACACTCAATACACACACGCAATAACGTGTGTGTTTCTTTTATAAAAAAAAACACATTTTATTGAAAACGCCCATACAATAGTAGAAAAGAAAATTTAAAAAACGAAAGGTGTTTTGTATGCCAGCTATGGTCGGACATATTCGTATCGTCAATATTGGATCAAGTGGTATTTTTCATATTGGAGATGTATTTGCGATTAGGCCTATTAGTTATTCACGCGCTTTTGCTGGGGCCGGCTCTTTTAATGTTGGAGATAACGTTTCTGTCTACAATTATCAAAGCGCAACGACTGTCAATGATTCAGATGTAATTGATCAAGCGATAATTGGTTCAACTTAGAGGAGGCGATTGCATTGAATTTTTATGTAAACCAAAGCATCATCATTAATAACATTAGAATTGATAGCATTACAACCTCTTCTGTATTCCAAATTGGTACTGCAGGAAGTATTAAAGCTCTATCTAAATTCTCAAATAGCGGTGGATTTACAGAGCCCCTTCGCCCATTGCAGGCGAAAGGACAAATTATTTCTATCAAACCATCAACTAGTTCTTCTTGAGACATCCTTGTCATAAATATATAGCAGGAATATTTTTACCCTCCCTACTGAAAAGGAGGTTTCACAAAATGAATCAAGATATATATACTTACTTACACCAACTTCAACAAGCTCTTCAAGCACAACAAGCAACCATCCTTAACCTAGAAGATCAAGTTCGCCAACTCCAAGAAGAGCTTAACGAATTAAAAAATCGCCCCTCCTCTTCTGTAGGAAAAGTGGAATACAAATTCGATCAATTAAAAGTAGAAAATTTAAATGGTACTTTAAATATCGGTTTAAATCCGTTTTCAGCAAAAGGACAGCAAATTGAAGATTTCCAAGTGGATACAGAAACATTAAAAGTAAATCCTGAAACAGATACAAACCCAGATTTTTACCAAGGCATCCTTCAAGAAATGCATCGTTACTTAGATGAAGAAGCATATAATCGAATTCTCCATTTTGAACAAGAAGAGAGAACGCCGCTCGATGAAATGTATCGACAAATGATGGTTGATGACATAAAAAAACAGATGGAGCATAGACTTCCTTATTATTTATCACAAACGCAATCCTATGAAGGGATTTCAACAGATCCAGATTATTTACGAGATATCATTATTCAAGCAATGAAACATGATATCGACAAAGCTTTCCTCTCTTTTATTCAACACATACCGGGCAATTTCCGAAAGGAGTAAGTATGTATGAATCTTAACGTTGTAAATCGCGAATTAAAAGTTGGCCAAATTAAAATGAACGGTGTATCGTCGTCCGCACTCTTTTTAATTGGGGATGCAAATTTCCTCATACTATCTTCTATTCTTGATACACCATTTGAAACTGTTACAGAGGGTCCATTTGTACCATTAGTCACAGATGTCCCTCCTACTCCAGGTTAAGGAGACTGAGAAACTATGTTACATCATGTGTCTGTTGTCCAAAATGTTTCTATTATTTCTTTAGGGATTAGTGCCGTATTTCAAGTTGGAGATGCCAATCAAATGGAATTAAAAAGTAGAGCTCTTGCCGTCCATAGGGAAATTCCTTGTTATATAAAAGACGAAGGCCGCTTAGACGCATTTGAAATCTTTACAGATGAACACATCACAATCCCAAAACGAACGACAGATGTAAAATTAAACATTGTAAATGAATGCCCTTTTATTGAAGTAAACAATGTTGAATTGCGAACACTTTTAAATTCTGGTTGCTTTCAAATTGGAAATGTTGATTATGTTTTTAATAACTCTCGTATTATGCAAATCCGCCAATATATTACGGATGAACCTTCCGCACAATAATTCATATAGTAATTAAAAAGCTTAGTAAAGTAGGTGGATGGTATGCCTTCTGTTGTTGGAAATCTCGTCGTTCAAAACAGTAATGGTTCTTTTAATTTAGGGGATTTTTATAACGTGTCTCCGAAAGAAAATACGAAAGCTTATAATGGTTCCGGAGCTTCCAATGTTGGATTTGTCGTGAATACGTTTAACGGTGTTAGTGCAACAAATACGTTTGATTCTGATGTGGCTGATCAAGATCAAATTGGAACAGCGTAAAAAAAAGTAGGAGAATATCTCCTACTTTTTTCTTTTACCTCATTCAATATTATCAAAAACTCCACTGTTTACTGTTTCATTTTATTTAAATGATAACCCCTTCTCCTCCAAAGCATTTCTAAGCTTCGGCATAGACGCAGGTCCCATACCATGTAGTTTTAAAATTTCTTTTTCACTATACTTTGAGAGTTCTTCTATCGTGTGAATTCCATGGTGCTCTAGCGCATTTCGTGCTGGTGATGAAAGAAGTGAAAGAAATCCTGTTTTTGGTTTCTTTTCTTTCTCACAGGTTGGGCAAGTTGGACAATCGCTACTTTTATAATATTCATGTCCTTTTTCACATGTTCTTAACGTTTTTTCCGTTGTCATTTTCAAGCCTCTCTATTCTTCAATTTTTACAACATGGTTGCCATCAAAGAAGTATAAGCATTTCTCTTTCACAGGATGTTGCAAGCTTTTTTCAAGTGCCTTTGCATATAAAGAAAGCTGCACTTTATATCGATCTTCTAAAATTGGTTTCGCTTGATCGAATCCGCCTGGGAACTTCCCTTCAATCGTATCCGTTTTAAAGTCGATTAGCGTGATACCATCTTCCTCTTCAATCATGCAGTCAATAACCCCTTGGACAAGAATTGATTCCCCGCTCTTCCCTTGCCAATCTTGATATGCTTCTTCTGCTGCAAGCATCATCGTAAATGGCACTTCACGCTCAACGCTTTTCGCCGCTAATACCCTTTTACCTAAGTCACTGTCAAAGAATGAAATCACTTTTTCAATCGCTATTTCCTCTGCTTGCTCGAATGTTAATAGCTCTTTATTAACCATGCCACTAATTTGCTCTCGAATCACTTCTTCTGTAATCAGCTTCTTCAAATCAACATGCTGCATGACAGCGTGAACTGCCGTACCTCTTTCAGCGTACGTTAATCCTTTTTTCTCCATAAAACGAGGGCGTGTTTTAATTGGTGCACGTAGTTTTTTAATAAAGGCATTATCGCTACCTTCTTCAGATTGATAATTTCTCTTTATTTCTGTAACAGACTGTTTCGCACGATGAGATGTCGCTTCCTCATATCCGTACTTCCACATTAATCTGTCGTACACTTCTTCTTTCCGTTCACTTTGTAGCGGAACAGCTTTTTTCTCACGAAGTGCTTCTAACAATTCTTGTTTCTCTTCTTGAACCGGTTCCGGTGCAAGTAACGTTTTGCCGTCAACAACTTCTACTTTCCAGCTCGTGTCATATCCATAAATTTCACCCGGAATGCTTCCTTGTCCTAATTCAAGAAGCATTTCACTATCACGATGTCTATATAATGAAGGTGCAATCCAGTCTAAATAACAAGACGCTCCGGCACGTATATGGTCTGGTAATAACCATTCACTATGCTCCCTTGCATCGAGCCATTTTTCCATTTCTTTATTGGCATCTTTAACCGTTCCAATTAAAATTAACTTCTCTTTCGCACGCGTTAACGCTACGTATAACACGCGCATTTCTTCCGCGATTAATTCCATTTTCATTTTACGCTTAATTGCTAGTTGCGATAATGTCGTATATTTAATGCGTTTACGAGGATCGATAAATTGTGAACCGAAACCAAAGTCTTTATGCAGTAAGAAACGTTTCATTAAATCTTGTGTATTAAAACGACGACCTAGTCCCGCTACAAATACGACTGGGAACTCAAGTCCTTTACTTTTATGAATCGTCATAATACGAACGACATCTTCTTGTTCACCTAAAGCTCTCGCCGTTCCCATATCATCACCGCGTTCTAAAATACGCTCAATAAAGCGTAAGAAGCGGAATAATCCTCTAAACGATGTTGCTTCATATTGTCTTGCACGGTCATAAAGTACACGCAGGTTTGCTTGCCTTTGCTTTCCGGCTGGTAAACCGCCAACAAAGTCGTAATAACCTGTCTCACCGTACACTTTCCAAATTAAATCAGAAAGTGACTGTTGACGCGCGAATTCACGCCATCCTTGCAGTAAGTTATAGAACCACTCTAATTTATCATGTAGTTCTTGTTCTTCTTCAAGCGGTGCCCCTTTTAAGAATGAGCTCATTACTTCATAAAACGAACCTTTCTTTCCGTGAGCACGCAATGTTGCAAGTTCTTCATCATTTAGTCCAACTATTGGTGAACGAAGTACGGCGGCAAGCGGAATATCTTGCATCGGATTATCGATCACTCGGAATACATTCATCATAATATTTACTTCTGTCGCTTCAAAGTAACCAGTCGCAAGATCAGCGTATACTGGAATTCCTTGCAGCTTTAACTCTTCCATAATTTGCGGCGCCCATGGCATAGAGCGAAGTAAAATAACGAAGTCGCGGTATTGTACAGGGCGCATACTATCCGTTTTACGATCATACACTTCATAACCTGAATCAACCATCGCTTTAATACGCTGCGCCATAAGGCGAGCTTCAAGTTGCGCTTTTTCTACTTCCGCACCTTCTTCACCGTCTAGCACTTCTTCTTCTGTTTGCTGAATACATAGTAGTTCAGCTGTTACATCTTCACCTTCTGGATAGCTAGCACCTAACTTTAATTCAGCGTCAGCATCATAGTCGATTTCTCCGACTTCTTCGCCCATAATTTGTTTGAAAATAAAGTTCGTACCTGCTAACACTTCATGACGGCTACGGAAGTTTTTCGCTAAATCGATTTTCATTCCGCCGTCTAATCCTTCTTGCGTAAAGCGTTTATACTTTCCTAGGAACAGGCCTGGTTCTGCTAGTCGGAAACGATAGATCGACTGCTTCACGTCACCTACCATGAACAAGTTCCCTTCACTCTCAGAATCTTTCGTTACGAATTTAATAATGGATTCCTGCACAAAGTTCGTATCTTGATATTCATCGACTAGTACTTCAGCAAATTTATTACGATATTGAAGCGCTACTGCTGACGGCTTCATTTCACCGTTTTCACTTTGTTCACTTAAAATTTGTAGACAGAAATGCTCTAAATCTGTGAAATCAACCATCCCTTTATCACGCTTCATCGCTTGGAAACGCTCTGTAAATACTTTTACAAGCTGTACGAGTTTTTCTAATACAGGATGCATATCTTGAAAATCTCGTAAGAAACTTTCAGGTCTGCGGCTAAATAACTCTTCTTGTAATTTCTTCACTTCATCTTTCGCTTTATTACGAAGAGAGTCTACTTGTTTTACAACATCCTCGTTGTAATCACTTTTCTTAATACGCTTTAACGTTTGCCACGATACATTTTGCATCGCTTCATACACATTTGTCCATGACTCACAAGCAGCTGATGACAACGTTCCAAGTAAAACTGCATCTGCTTGCAGGGTTTCAACGCGGGGCGCCGGACCGTCAGGAAGCATCGCGAGTTCAGTCGCTTTACGAATATGTGTCTCTGCTGTTTCAAGCTGGAATTTCACATCTTCTAATAAGTAAGAAGCGTACACTAAATCTTCAATTGTCTTTCCTTCCACGTCGTATGCTTCTACTAATTTATCGAGCCATTTTTCCGGATTTGGATGCGCTCTTGATTCTGTATGAAGCGCTAAAATCATACGCTGTAAGTCATCATCACTACGGTCACTCGTATAACGGTCAACGAGTTCAAAGAAAATACTATTATCTTCAATTCCATACTCTTCTTCTAATATGTCATCTAACACTTCTTCTTTTAATAATTCGTTTTCTGTTTGATTCGCAATGCGGAAACGAGGATCAACATCAAGCATGTAATAATATCCTCTAATTACTTGTAAACAAAATGAATGGATCGTTGAAATAGAAGCTTTATTTAATAAGCTAAGCTGCTTTCTTACGTGCTGCGATCCTGGCTCATCAATTAATACCTTTTCTAACGCTTCCCCAATTCTGTTTTTCATCTCTTGCGCCGCTGCATTCGTAAATGTTACAACGAGCAGGCGGTCGACATCGACTGGATTTTCTTCATTTATAATCTTTTTAATAATACGTTCAACTAATACTGCTGTTTTCCCTGATCCAGCTGCTGCCGCGACTAATATATCACGTCCGTTCGCTACAACCGCTTTCCACTGGTCATCCGTCCACTGACTACCTTCTGGTTTTTTAGGCCAATTTTCAATCATTCTCCGCCAACCTCCTCTCTAATTTTCTCCATCGCTTCGCTATCTTTCATATCTTTTAGCGTACGGAACTGGTTATCTTCGAGTGATTCATCGAACTGACAAACAGATTTGAAGTTACAGAACGTACACGCCGCTTTATTCCCCTTCTTATAAGGAGCAATATCAATAACGCCTTCTGTAATGTCTTTTCCGATATTTTCAAACGTATGGTGTACGTATTTTTGAAGTACGTTAAACTCTTGTTCACTTGCAATACTCGAACGCGCACTAAAACTGCCGTCTTTTTTCAAACCAGCAGAAATAATATCAGAGCTTCCTGTCGAAAGTTTGTTATCCATTAAACGAACAACATCAGCATCCCCTAGTACAAGTCCTTTCATTTTAAATTTCTTTAAAATCTCTTTCTCAATTTCCGCTTCAGATGCGTCACCCTTCATCTCAACGATCGGGTTATGAATATGGAAGTACAGTACACCAGCCGGTGATGCAGTACCTCCCTTTTTCATCCACGTATGTGCATTCGAAGTAACAACATCTAAATACGTTAACATTTGAAGTGCTAATCCGTAATACACTTCCGTTAAGTCTAACGCTTTTGAGCTTGATTTATAATCAATAATACGTAGGAACGTCCCATTTTCATCTTCCGCCTTATCAACACGGTCAATACGACCAACTACTTCCATCTTTACACCATTTGGTAATGAGAATTCCATCGGCGGAAGCGATCCTGTACCGCCCATACCGAATGGCACTTCTAAATCAACTGGTACGAAACCGCTTGACTTCGCATGTTCACGAAGAATGATTGATGTACGGAAAATGATTTGTTGTAGTTTTTGTTTTAAATAGAAATGACGATTTGAACTTAATAAAATTTGTCTTTGTAATAACGGTGCGATCTCTTCTATTACTACAACAGAAAGATGCTCACACTCTTTTATTGATAAATCCGCCCAAGTACGGTTTTCACGTAATAGCCTGTCCGCAATTCTCTTCAGCGCTGCATGGAATAGTTCCCCGATATCGGGTGCATCCAGTTTGAAAATGTCACGCTCTCTTAACGATAAACCGTGCTGCGCGAAATGAGCATATGCGCAACGGTTAAATAGTTCCATACGAGATACGCTTCCTTTTATTTTATCTCCATATAAATCTCTACTTACAACTGTACTTAGCTTTTGCGCACGATTTCGGTAGAATAAACTTGATAATACGCGGCTACTTTTTTGTTTCCATTCATCTGAAGTTACGTAGAAGTTATATACATCCCACCAAAAATCTAAATTCCCTTCAAATCCATATCGCTTCCACGTTTGAAGTTGCTGCATAACATATGACAACGTTACTTCTGGCGTTGCTACGTATGAAATTTGTTCCGAACGTGATAAATCATTTACGTCATTTGTAATAAATGTATCTTTCACATCAGGGAACATTCTTTTTATTTTCTTAATAAAGCTAGACGCAAGTAACGTCTTCCCTTCCTCATCTGCAAGCGGGCATGAAATATATAATTTCTCAGTTGCTCTCGTTACCATTTGGTACATAACGAACTGTTCTTCTAATAAGGTTTGTCTCGTCGTTGGTGCTAATTCGATACCTGCAACACTAAGAACATCTCTTTCCTCATCAGAAAGCATCCCTTCATCCATCGGTGCTGCCGGAATAACTCCTTCATTCACGCCAATGACAAATGTTGCTTTCACATTTGATAATCTAGAACGATCAATATTAGCAATTAACACTTGGTCTAATGACGGCGGAATGTTTGCAAATTGAAGCGCCTCAAGACCTGTCGACATAACGTCTGTGAACATAGAAAGTGACATTTTCTCTTCGCCAAGCATCTCAACGAACGTATCAAGAAGACTCATTACTTCTTCCCATACTTGCTCATGATCTGTCGCAAATAAGAAATCTCCGCTCTCTTCTGCACGAATACGTAATGCTTCTAGTTTTTTCGGAACGTCTAGCTCTTCTAAAAATAAATAAACAGCTTCGCACATTTGCATCACTGTTCCCGCTCGCTTCAGTCTTTTTTGCATACGAATAACAGGCGTTCTTACAACGTCGCGCAGTCGATTTATTCTCTCTTCCATTTCACGTTCACTGTCTGTAATCATCTCGTCTGTATCGTCAAGAGAACGATAGCGGCGATACAGCCACGGATCCTCAGAAGTCCATCTCTTCCCTTGTACACCGTACGCTAAACAGTAGTTTTCAAACTCATCCATCTCTTCGCGCATCGTTTCTTTTCTTACGTCTAATGGATATAAAAGCTCTGTTTTCACGCAGCGGAACACTGCATCATAACGCCAATTTCCGCTAATAATCTCGAGTGCAGAACGAATGCATTCTACTAGCGGATGATGTGACATCGGGCGTTTTTCATCGATGAAATGCGGGATATTATAATCTGTAAATAGCGTTCGCATCACATCGTAATAACTTTCTCCGTTACGAAGAATGACTGCAATATCTCGGTAACGATAGTCTTCATCTGCCACAAGTCTACGAATTTCACGGGCAACACCTTCTACTTCAGCTCGTAAATTCGCTGCTGTACTAATCGTTACACTTGCTTCTCCGTGAAACTTTTCATTTGGACGTGCTTCGTAATGCGTTTCTAAATGCGCTAATGCTTGCGAATGAAAACGCGGTTGTTCCATAAGTGGAATCGTTTTTTCAATTTCTATCTTCTCTTCACGCGCCACTTGCTTTATTTTTTCATACGTTAACGTCGTTTCATAAAATAAATCTAGTTCATTTACTGGCTGTGCTAACGTTTTTTCATCTATCGTTAACGTGATCGTAACTCGCGCACCGCAAATCATAAGCTGTCTTACAATTTCTAGTTCTTGCGGTGAAAATGAATGAAATCCATCTATATAAATTTCAGCCCCATTTACATATTCAGACTGTGGAAGCTTTTCGACTAGCAATTGTAGGTAGTCTTCTGAATCCAAATATTTTCCGATTAAAGCACGTTCAAAATCATCATATAATAGTTGTAAATCATACACTTTATTCGCTAATAGCTTTTGTTCTGCACTGCTACTATGCGCATCTAATTGTTGCCACATTTCATATACGTTAGATGGCGTCACGTTGTAACGTTTAAACTCCGCAATCATACTGCCAAGATGTTCAAAGAAACCGTTTTGCTCCGCTGCTTTTTGGAACACCGATAATCCATCTTTACGAGACTCTACAATTTTACGAAGTAACATATGTACGCCCGCTTCATCAATGTGAAGACGACTCGCTCCACCAACTTCTTGCAGTACCTTCCATGCTAATCGTGAAAAACTAAAAACTTGTGCCCGAATAGAACCTCTTACATCCTCACTACCAATTAACGCCTGCTGCGTTTGGAATGTCATCTGTTCTGGCACAAGATATAATATTGTTTTCCCTCTTGGGCGTTGCTTTAACTCTTCCTGCACTTCGTGTAAACAAAGTGTACTTTTTCCACTTCCCGCTCTACCAATTACAAATCGAAGTGACATGTAACCCCACCTTTCACTTACATAACGAACGTTAGTTTGCTACTATAATTGTATTATAGTACACGAAAAAAGACAAACAGAGTAGTTTGTCTTTTTCTATACTTCTACCTATTATATCAACCTTTTGAAAAATTCGTTTGCACCTCTTGAATTGGCCAATATCGTAAATCAACTTTACCGACAACTGTATCAGCTTTTACAAATCCAAAGTGTCTACTATCCCAGCTCCCGAGGCGATTATCACCTACTACAAAAATATATCCAGGCGGCACCGAATTTTCTTTCGTTAACTCTTCTAGTTTAAAATCACCCGTTAGTTGTCGTCCATTTATCTCTTTCTTATATGTCTCTAAATAAGGTTCATCCACGAATTGTCCGTTTATATACAGTTTATCATGCTTATATTCAATTTGATCCCCAGGTAAACCGATAATTCGTTTTACGTAGTCCTCTTTTTTATTCGCATGAAACACAACAACATCAAACCTGTTCAAGTCCCCTACTTGATAACTCACCTTATTTACAACGAGCATATTGCCATCTTGCAATGTCGGCATCATTGACTTCCCCTCTACAACGTACGTTGAAAAGAAAAACGTTCGAAAAAATACAGCTAATAATACACCAATTAAAATTGTTCGTATCCACTCTATGCCTTCTTTTTTCAAAGTTTTCTTCATCAGCTTCTCCCCTTATCCTTTAATAATGAAGCCTGCATTTATAAAATGAAACTGAATCGGCGGAAGTTTTGTTCATCCCACTCCTTATCAGCCGCACCAATCTAGCATTTACGAGCAACAAGGCTCTCACCTATCCAACCGAGTTTTGAGGCGGGAGTTTTACTGCCCTCAAATAGCTAGATAAAGAAGACTATTCTTAATGTAGTTCTAACTTTACTTCGATTTTCTTACCGACATACCATAAAATAAAAATACCAATTGCTACAATGACTGATTTCACCGGATTATGAATAAATGACATTAAATCATGACCGATATACGTTAAAATAAAAATCATCACAAGCTTTCCGAACGCAAGCGCAAGCCCGAACTGTTTTACACTAATGCGAGATAAACCAGCGACAACATTTATAAGCGCAGACGGTGTAAACGGAAAACAAAATATGACGAAAATTGGCGCAAACCCTTTCCTTTCAATCCACCCCATTGCCTTTCGTACTCTCTCATGCTTATTTACAAAAGAAAAGAAACGACTTCGGCCAAAATGGCGGATAATGAAAAAGACAAGTAAGGCGCCCATTACTGATCCAAGCCAAGAATAAAGAAAACCGAGCCAAAATCCAAATGCAACAGCATTTGCCAGTACAAATACGATGAGTGGCAATGCCGGAATCAACGCTTCTATCATCGGTAAACCAATACCAAGAAGTGGTCCGAACGCTTTATAGCTTTCAACAATATGATCCATATTTTCTGGTGAAAAATACTCTTTGATTGTCTGAAAATCCATTCTACACTTTACCCCTTTACTCTAAGTACTACCTCTACTGTATCATTGCTTATA
This sequence comes from Bacillus sp. AY3-1, assembly GCF_008368785.1. Lineage (NCBI taxonomy): Bacteria > Bacillati > Bacillota > Bacilli > Caryophanales > Bacillaceae > Bacillus > Bacillus sp. AY3-1. Next base: position 192,120 of record NZ_QORZ01000014.1, read on the forward strand.
TGAAAGAGGAAATGGTAGATACGACATATGGAGATGTAATTATTAAGTTTCCATATCTTTCATTAGAATTCCTTCATTATTACGCTATGATAATCTATCAATATTCGACAGGACGTTTCGCGGTTTTAGAAGTGACACTTTTGTTTTGTTGACAAATTCCTCAGTAGGTGAAATTATATCGGGGATTTCTCAAATATATCGACTTACCGATAAAAACTGACAAATAAAAAAGATGGGGATTTTTCCCCATCCTCTTAAACTTCCTCTTCTTTCACAAAATATACTTTCTCGTATGCTGGTTTTAATCGAGATTCTTGAGTTTTATCAATCTCTTTAAAACAAAGGTTTCCTTGTTTTTTTCTACGATCTTCATATTCAGTACGCAATTTCGCTGTACGATTTAGTTGATTTTCAAAACTGCTTTTTGATATTTCTAATTTCACAGCAAATCCATTTATAAATCTAACAATAACATTTCCATCTTTTAACTCTTTATTACTTTCAATATAAAAATGAGACAACCAAGCGCACTCTTTTCTAGAGTAAGAATAAGTAGGAAAAAAATAAAGTTGATCTGCTGGACTAATCGCAATCGGTGCTTTATGTGTAATATGAGTTAACTCTTTCGTTCCTTCTTTTCTGCCTAAGAAACTAGAGCCATGCTTGCGGCAACTTCTTTCTATAATATCTAGGGGCCTTTGAAATACGAAAAAAGAATCTTCCATCTCAACAACTCGTGTAACAATTTTCTTCTCACTTAGAATAACAGGAAGTAAGGCCATTGTATTTTTATTTACCACATAGTTTTCGACATAGCGTTCTACTTTACTTTCCATATTCTACTGTCTCCTTTTTTCCATTTATATTAGCAGCTGCATATATAATTTTAGCATCTATGAAAAGGAAATGGCTTACAGATTCCGCTTTTTTACAATACTTTATCATTTATCAAACATCTTTTAAATTATAAAATAACAATATAGTGTTTTTGTAATAAAAACCTATATAAAATGTATTTATACTACCAATAAATATTTACAACTGCTTCCTCATTTCGCATCATTACGACAATTAACTTTGCTATAATTAAAAGAAAAATCCAATATATGGAGGTCCACTATGGAAGAAAAAGAAATGCAACCAACGATTCAAATGAAAAATAGTAGCATTGTGATCGTGAAAAATTCAGCTAGTATTATATTCGGTTTGTTTTTCATTCTACTATTCTTCGCAAAGCCTTTCCGTAAATCGAAATGCTCTGAATGTAAGAAACGTGAGAAGAAAAAGATTGGAAAAGAAGAGTAAAAGGCCTTCCATTTTGGAAAGCCTTTTACTCTTCTTCGTCCTCAAAAAAACCGACTATTTTTTCTTATTCATCTAAAACGGGCGAATGAGATTTCTTCAATCGTATTGTGTAGATCTTCTTTATTCCCACTACGAACATCGAGTATGACTTCATTTGTATACTTTTCCCCCAAATATAATCATTATGCTCGTATATTACAACAAAAAAAAGGATGGCAGCAGCCATCCTTTTTCCATAATGAACTATAAAATTATAGTTTGATTACGTTTTTAGCTTGAGGTCCACGGTTACCATCTTCGATTTCGAAGCTAACTTTTTGACCTTCTTCTAGAGATTTGAAACCTTCAGTTTCGATTGCAGAGAAATGTACGAATACATCGTTTTCGCCTGGAACTTCGATGAAACCGAATCCTTTTTCGTTGTTAAACCATTTTACTTGTCCTGTTACTGCCATAATTATTTCCTCCTAAAGAAAACACAATTTATTTTAGTCTTCCTGTATAAAAAAAGAATCCACACATTATCAAACACGAAACATAAACTAGTTCTCACATACTTTTTCTCGTTCGTTTTTCGGCACTTGATAATATATGGATTGCTTAATTTAACTATTCAACTGACTTCATCATAGCATACTTAAAATGAAATGTACAATCTTTTTTGAAAATAACTGACAAATTAAATTGATTATACATTCGTAAATAATTGATTTTAGTATGTGCGGATTTCACTATGAAGTGAACACAAACATCATTTGAATACGATTACATCCCTTGTTCTGAAGTGTTACAATATAATCGTACAGTCGTTATATTGGAGGGGATTATATGTCAAACTACACCAACGAAGAAAAGCTTACAGGGGGAAATGTATCAAATGTGTATCGTTCTGAAAATACTGTTCGGCGAGAATTAAAGCCAGGTAGTGCAAAAATTCATACATTATTACAGCACTTAGAAAACAAAGGGTTTCATCATGCTCCAAAGTTTTTAGGTGTAGATGAAAAAGATAGAGAGATTTTATCCTTTATTGAAGGAGACGCTGGGAATTATCCTTTAAAAGAATATATGCGATCTAATGATGTTTTAAAGGAAATAGCAAAGATGCTCCGCCTTTATCATGATGCGGTAAGTGACTTTCCCTTATCAGATGAATGGCAACCGATGGATCTTACTCCAAATAACATTGAGGTTATTTGCCATAACGATTTTGCTATATATAACATTATTTTTCATGACGAGAAACCAGTAGGTATTATTGATTTCGATGTTGCTGCTCCTGGTCCGAGAATTTGGGATATCGCTTATACGCTTTATACTTGTGTACCTTTAAGTAGAGTGTATTATACAGAATCGGGTGAGGCAGTTCATTATGAATCGGCACAACATGCTAGCCGTATGAAAGAAAGAGTGAAATTGTTTGTCCAGTCCTACGGTAAACATATGGACGAAGATTACTTAGGAATAGTGTTACTACGATTAGAAGCATTATGTACATATATGAAAAGAAAAGCACAAGAAGGCGACTTGAATTTCCAAAAAATGATTGATGAAGGACATTTAGAGCATTATGAGAAAGATATGAAGTTTATTCGCGATCATAGAGCTGAGTGGATTTGATAATATCTTCTTTTTTGTCGGTAAATCGATATATGTGAAAAATCGTTCCGAAAATAACAAGGGCACCCTTTAAAAAGGTGCCCCTTCCTTTTATTTCGTAAACTGTGCTTCCTCTGTAGAACCTTTTAACGCTGTCGTTGATGAAGTACCGCCTGTAATAACTTGTGCTACTTCATCAAAGTAACCTGTTCCTACTTCGCGTTGATGACGAGTTGCAGAGTAGCCGTGTTTTTCTGCTGCGAATTCTGCTTGTTGCAGTTCAGAGTACGCTGCCATGCCGCGCTCTTTATAGCCACGTGCTAATTCAAACATGCCGTAGTTTAACGAGTGGAATCCAGCTAGTGTTACGAACTGGAACTTATAACCGTAAGATGCGATTTCTTTTTGGAAGCTTGCAATTGTTTTTTCATCTAATTTTTGTTTCCAGTTAAATGAAGGTGAACAGTTATATGCAAGCAATTTCCCTGGATGCTCTTTATGAATTGCATCCGCAAATCGTTTTGCATCTTCTAAATTTGGTTCAGATGTTTCGCACCAAACGAGATCTGCATAAGGAGCGTATGCTAAACCACGTGCAATTGCTTGATCAAGACCTGCTTTCGTACGGTAAAATCCTTCTGGAGTTCTTTCACCTGTAATAAATGCTTTATCAACTGGATCGATATCGCTCGTAATTAAATCTGCTGCATCCGCGTCTGTTCTTGCAACAATAATTGTCGGCACTCCCATTACGTCTGCTGCAAGGCGTGCCGAGATTAAATTACGCACCGCTGTTTGCGTTGGTAATAATACTTTTCCGCCTAAATGGCCGCATTTTTTCTCTGAAGATAATTGATCTTCAAAGTGCACACCTGATGCACCCGCTTCAATCATACCTTTCATCAGTTCAAATACGTTTAGTTGTCCGCCAAATCCTGCTTCTGCATCTGCTACAATCGGTACGAAATAATCTGTATCATCGCTTCCTTCCATATGCTGAATTTGATCCGCACGTTGAAGTGTTTGATTAATTCGTTTCACTACAGCAGGTACGCTGTTCGCTGGATATAGACTTTGGTCTGGATACATATGTCCAGAAAGGTTCGCATCCGCAGCGACTTGCCATCCACTTAAATAAATTGCTTTTAGCCCAGCTTTCACTTGTTGCATCGCTTGGTTTCCTGTTAATGCGCCAAGTGCGTTAATATAATCTTCCGTATGAAGCGATGACCAAAGCTTTTCAGCACCGCGGCGCGCTAATGTATGTTCAATATCAATTGACCCGCGCAAGCGAATTACATCTTCTGCCGAATATGGGCGTGTAATCCCTTTCCAGCGCGTATCTAGTTCCCAACTCTCTTGTAATTCCTCGATTCTTTCGTTTTTCATTTGTTCCATCCCCTTTTCATTTTTTATAAAATTTCATAACCCGGTAATGTTAAAAATGGTACGAATTCATCATTCCGAACGAGATTTGTAAACAACGTTGTCGCCTCTTGGAATCTCCCTTTCTTAAAGGCTTCCTTACCAATCTCTCTTTCTATTTTTGCTAGTTCTTCTTCTTTTAGCTCTTCCATCAATTCAAGCGTAATATTACGGCCGTCATTTAGCTTTCCACCTTCATGGCGGATCCATTGCCATACTTGTGCCCTAGAAATTTCCGCTGTTGCCGCATCTTCCATTAAGTTATAAATTGGTGCCGCTCCCCGTCCGCTTAACCAAGATGCGATATATTGAATGCCTACGTTAATATTTAGGCGAAGCCCCTCTTCTGTAATCGTTCCCACTGGTACTTCTAATAAATCCTTTTCTGTAACATGTATTTCTTCACGTTTTCTAAAAATTTGATTCGGTGTTTTCATAATGTGATTAAATACTTCCGTCGCGACTGGTACAAGTCCCGGATGGGCAACCCAAGTCCCGTCATGACCGTCTAAAGCTTCGCGCTCTTTATCTGCACGCACTTTTTCGAAAGCTGCTTCATTCGCTTCTGGATTGTTTTTAATTGGAATTTGTGCTGCCATTCCTCCAATAGCTGGTGCATTACGGCGGTGACACGTTTGAATGACTTTCAAAGAATACGCGCGCATAAACGGCGCCGTCATCGTGACTTGCGCTCTATCTGGAAGTAAAAATTTATTATGATTACGGAAACTCTTTAGAAAGCTGAAAATATAATCCCATCTTCCGCAATTTAACCCAGCAGAATGATCTTTAAGCTCATACAAAATTTCATCCATTTCAAACGAAGCGTGAATCGTTTCCAGTAACACCGTCGCTTTAATTGTTCCGTTTGGAATACCGATATATTTTTGAGCAAATACGAAAACATCATTCCATAACCTTGCTTCTAAATGGCTTTCCATTTTCGGTAAGTAAAAGTATGGACCGCTTCCTTTTGCTAAGAGAGCTTTCGCATTATGGAAAAAATAAAGTCCGAAATCTACTAAGCTACCAGACATATTCTTCCCATCAACTTGCATATGTTTTTCTTCTAAATGCCATCCTCTTGGACGCACAATTAATACTGCTGTTTTACTATTTAAACGATATTCTTTTCCATTTTCATTTTTATGTGAAATCGTTCCCTGCACTGCATCTCGTAAATTTATTTGACCTTCAATCGCATTTTCCCAAGTTGGTGAATTCGAATCTTCGAAATCTGCCATAAAAAGATGCGCTCCTGAATTTAAAGCGTTAATAACCATCTTTCTATCCACTGGTCCAGTAATCTCTACGCGGCGATCCTCTAAATCTTTTGGCAATTGAGCAATTGTCCAATCCGCTTCACGTATGCGCTTTGTTTCTTCTAAAAACTTCGGAAACTCTCCTGCATCAATTCTCTTTTGTTTCTCCGCACGCTTTTGTAAAAGTTCTATGCGGCGCTTATTAAAATTTTCATGTAGTTCCTTTAAAAAACTAAGCGCCTCAGGTGTCAATATTTCGTTGTACGCTGGTAACATTTCTCCGGGCAATGTAACCCGTGAAGTTTGCGTCGACATATTAGCATCCCCTTCTTAAACTGTTTTATAACAGATTTGATTTTATGTTTTATATTATATAACAAATCTTCAGAAAAGGAAGTTTTTTTTGAAAATTCATTTCGTTTTTTTTCAAAATACCTTTCTTTCGCGCTTTATCCCATACAAAAAAGGCCACTGTTATACAACAATGACCTTTTTGTATTATTTTTCAAATATCAATTTACTAGTTAAACCTTATTGCTGTCCTTGTTCCATATCATGCAAAATTGCTTTGTATAAAAACTGTGCGTATTGCTCTCTTTTACTTTCATGGATGGGCCGAATTTATTATCTCCGATTCCCACCGTAATACCATTTGTTTGAATTGCACTAATTGCATTTGTTGCCCATGAATTTGCTGAAACATCATTAAACGTATGAGATCCCTTCGCCTGTAAATCAAAAGCATTCGTAAGCACTTGCGCCATTTCCGCACGAGTTAACGTTGCTTTCGGTCTAAAGTTTCCATGCTCGTCTCCCATAAAAATTTCTAGTTCCGTTAAAGCTAATATCTCTTCAATAAAGTTTGTTGAGTTTTCATCGATATCCCCATATGGGTTTTCATATTCCTCTTGTTCTTCTATATCAAATACACGATAAATTAAAGCTGCAACTTGTTCACGTGTTGTAAGGTCTCCAACACCATACTTTCCATTTCCGTATCCAACTATAATTTTATTATAAGCTAAATCTAAAATAGCATCATATGCCCAAAATCCGTATGGAACATCATCAAATACGATCATTTCCGGATATTCTTCCGCTTTTACAGGGGCCACATTCGTCCCTGCAAATATACCGCCTACCATTGTCGCAATCATCATTACACCCAATATTTTTTCTTCATTGTCCTCTCTCCCTATTTCTATTTTATGTTAAATAGAAAAATAATAGATAATACGAAGTTATCCATACTACATATGAAGTATTTTCAAATAAAATGAACTTCATTATTTCAGGAGTATTAATTTGTTGGTGAATGTAAGATAAAATGCAAATCTTCTAGAAGAACCATTTCGACTACCTCTCTGCTTTATACCTCCTTCTTTCTTATTTCAAAAAGGAAGCTTTCACATCTAAGGTACTATATATTAAAAATTCTACAATCTCTTTGTGAACTCCTTTACATTTTTAAATTTCACTTTATTGACACAAAAAGACGCAAATAGTATATATATGCGTCTTTTCAATATCATTTTATTCAAATTACAAAGTAGCACTTTCCTTCATCGATAAATCCTTCTCTGTTCCCTTGCGAAAAGTAAATGCCATTCCTACAAATATAAGAACAATCCCTACTACTTGCATACTAGTCGGTCTAAACCCGGTAAAGACTGTATCTAATAATATTGCAACCGCAGGATCTAAAAACACTAATACAGAAATTAATCTCGTCGATAAACCTCTTAAACTGTCAAAAAATAAGTAATATACAAATCCCGTATGTATAAGTCCTGTTGCTGTAATCATCATCCAGTTCATCTCTGTTAACCCTTGAAACTTGCCAAAATCTACGAATGGTAGCAATAAAAATATACCTAAAAACGTTTGTAAAAATGTCATCGCATATGCGCTCGTATGCTGAATTCCTTTTCCTAATAAAGTGGTAAAAGCATAAAATGACGCTGCAAGAAGTGCCCATACCATTCCAGATGACATTAATTTCTCTAACGACATACTACCGTCTACTCCAGCTACTAAAACGGTACCGATAAAACAAATGACAATGGACATAACCGCAAATACTGTAAGTCTCTCTTTAAATACAATACTACCAATCATTAATACGATAATGGGTGCAAGATGGTACACTGAAATCGCAATTGTAATCGACATAACTTCAAACGCTTTAAATAAAAATACCCAGTTAAAAACGAGAAATACGCCGCATGCTAATATTTGCATTACTTCTTTTTTATTCCATTTCTCACTTTTATACTGTCCTGTTACGAGCCAACACAATGCTAAAAATATAGTTGCACAAATGCAACGAACGAATACTAATTCAAAAGACGGTAAACCTGTTTGAGTAGAAAAAAATCCAATTGATCCGAAAATAGACATCGAAAGGATCATTTTTATAGCCGGCATTGATTTTTTATTGAACACCCTTTCTCTCCTCCTATAAACTATCTTTTACAAATGAAAAATCTCCAAAACATTACGTATTATTATATATTACAATCGGAAAATTGTAAAAAATTAGAATATATTAAGTGATAACTAAACAAAATTCCCATAAAAAAATCATCCTTTGTTATATAGGATGATTTTTTTATTTATTGAGTGGAATTTTTCTATATTGAAACTTAAATATACTACTACTTTTGAAGAGTAAATTGGGCAACTATTTGTTTTAATCCCCCTGCTGCATTATGCATATGTTCAATTGAAACCGAGATCTCTTGAACAGATTTTTCTTGCTGTTGAATAGACTCTTTTACCCTATCAGTGCGGTCAGATGATCTTTGGGATATTTGAGCCATGTCTTCTGCAGAAGCCGAAATCTCTTCACTACTCGCTGCAATTTCATCTGTAGACATAGATACCGTTTGAATTTGCTCAGATACTTGCTGTACTTTTTCTGTAATTTTTCCAAATACTTTTTCTGTATGCATTACTACTTGTGTACCTGCCTGTACCTCATTATCTACTTTCCCCATCATATGTACCGTATGGTTCGTTGTTCCCATAACTTGAGTAATAAGCTTCTCAATTTGTTTAGCAGAATCACTAGATTGTTCTGCTAATTTTCTTACTTCATCTGCCACAATTGCAAATCCTCTACCACTTTCCCCAGCACGAGCAGCCTCAATTGCGGCGTTTAATGCTAATAAGTTAATTTGAGAGGTAATACCTTGCATAACATCAATGATTTTAACAATTTCTTCTGATTGTTCTTTCATAGTCTCTACTTGTTTCACACCGTTATGTACTGAATTTTGGATTGTATCCATCTGTTGAATCATTTGTTTCATTAATTTGTTACCACTCTCTGCATCTAATGCTGATTGAGCAGACAATTCATTTACAGAGGATGATGTATTCACTATACTCTGCATTCCTTGTGTCAACTCTTCCATCGCACCCGCAGTTTGCTCCATTGCCTGCATTTGGCCCTCTGCACCATTTGCAACTTCTTCAATATCTATAGTGATTTTCTTCGCTGCACCACTAGATACTTCCGATGCAGATACTACTCCGTCTGCATGTTGGAATAAAAGCTGAATATTATTCTCTACTTCTTGCATATTTGTTCTTAGCCCTGCAATCATTTCGTTAAAATCACTTACTAATACACCTAATTCATCCTTAGCATTATACTCACCATGTACAGTTAAATCTCCTTCTTTTGCTCTTTCCATCATACGACTAACCGTTTGTAAAGGAGCAACTATAAGCTTGCTAATAATATAACTTACTATACATATAACGATTGTAGTAACTACTACAAGAATGATAAAAGTAATAACGGACCGATCTATCATTTTTTGAGAATCTTTAAATACTTGGTCAGCTAAATTTGAAACATACGCTTCTAGATTTACAGCATAACTAGCTAACTCTACTCCCTTCGGTTTTAATTCCTTATGAAATTCGTTTACCATTTGAGATTCATTTGTTACCTTCGCTTTATCAAACAACTTCTTATATGTCTCCATATAACTTGGCAAAGATTCCTTCATCTTCTGAAACAGCTCATCCTCTTGCTTACTTAAATTGAAGCCATCATCATATTCTTTTAATAAAGAATCATATTTTTCAAGATCCTTTTCAATATTACCAATAATCCCCTCTTTATTTGTCCCCTCATTTGGTGACGCTGTAATTAATTCTAGTAAGTTATACTCTAGTGAATTTTGTGTACGAAGCATTCCTTCTAATAAAACTACAGAATGTTGATAATCATCTACTACAACCTCTGTATCATGCTTAATCTTGTTAATAGAATTAATTGCTACACAGCTCATAATTACCATACCTAAAACTGCTAATGAAATAAGCGATAATAATTTATATTTCACTTTTAAATTTTGTAAAAAATACATTTTTCCACCTTTATTCCTTTATATATAGATTTTTAGAATTTTATAGCTTATTATTTACAAAATCACAATAAAAAGCAATGATAAATATTCCCAATATCAAACTTATATCTCTATAAAGAAAGAAGTAGCATAATAGCTACTTCTTTTTGCTTTGTTTCTCATATTGTTCAAACGTATGAATTCTTTCGAAAATTGGTGGATGTGTGTATAGGAAAAACTTCACTAACGCAGGCGGATTTACTTGGCTTAAACTCGTTTTTGATAAATATTGAAACGTTTTTACACCAGATTTCCCGTCCTTCGTCATATCTAAAGCATATTGATCTGCCGCTCGCTCTTCTATACGAGAAACATAGTTTGTTGCTGGTTGTGATGCAAAAGAGAGTACAGAAGAAATTAAGAAAAATAAAGGTAAAATTGAAAAACATGCTACTTTTGAAATTTGCAGCGTACCTCCCCATTTTCGAATACACATATTTATAATACGGCTAATGAGATACATCCCTATAAACGATAGCAACACATAACTCGCAACGCCCCAATATATATGTTTCATAACATAATGCCCCATTTCATGGGCCATTATAAATAAAATCTCTTTATCTTTTAATTGCTTAAGCGTTGTATCCCACATTACAATACGAGCGTTAGGGCCAATTCCTGTTACATATGCATTTAATGCATTCGTTTTTTCCGACATATTTACTTCATATACATGTTTAGCTGGAATATCAGCTTTTTCTGCTATCGCTAAAATCTTCGTTTCTAATTCTTTATTTTTCAGCGTCGAGAAGTCATTATAAAGTGGATCAATAACGACCGGCTGTATAAATGTTAAAAAGATTGTAAATGGAACAGAGAGTGCCCACCCTGCTAGCCACCATCTCTTCGGGAATTTACGGATAAGCCATAACAGAACGGTAACTACGATTAGCATCGTCGCATAACTCTCCCAAAAACCGATAACGTGATCTTTTATCCAGCTTTGTGTACTTTGCGTTGAAATGCCGTAATCAACGGACACTTTTCTGCCAATCCATTGCATCGGCAGAGCAAGAACTGTTGTGAGTAGTGATAAATAAAAAAAATAAATCGCAACTTGCAGGACACTTATTTTCGTCGTTTCCTTCGACCATTTCTCAAACTTTTTCGAAACACCGAGCACAAGTACAAATAATAATATAATCCATTCCAGAGGCGCCGCTAAAAAGTACAGTAAATTTTTCACGCGCGAATAATCTTGGCTTAGCGTAAGCTCTCTTGCATTCATAAACGTTTCTGGATCTGCACTCGTTCCTTTATACATGTCCGGAATAAGTTCATGATTCCATCCAAATAAATACCAATATATAAGCAATGCAAACCCAACGTACAAAAAAAGCGACCACCCAATAACCTTCCTCACGCTATTCCCTCCTCTATGCTGCCTGTCTATTATTATTGTAAGTTCGTACATGCTAAATTAGAACAAGCTTATTACGCGAATTGCTCGAGATCCTTTTATTTACATAAAAAAACTCTTCTACAAATAGAAGAGTTTTACCTACCTTTAGACACTTTCTTCGGTTCATACTCTGGGATAAGAAACGTACTTACAACCCAGCATATTAAACCAGCTCCTTTTATATAGCGTATATATTCATAGTCTTGAAAAAATAAAGTCGTTACAATAAGCGTAAAAAATCCAATTAAAACTAGTACGTATCCTATTTGCTTCTTAGATAACATAACGTTCCTCCTTAAGGAAGTACATCCACTAACAAACTAAAATCTTGTAAAGAAAAAGAACTATATTTCATAATACCTTGTACAGCTAAAAGTAAAATAAGACCGGTCACACACATATAATTAACGCTTTCTTCACTCTTTTTTTCAGCAACTATTCCGCCGCTTATACATAATATTCCTAACAAATGGAGTGCTAAATACATAAAGAAATAAGCTTCCTCCCAGCGAAGAATAACATTGACTGTCGTTATCAGCACAATACTAAGCAAAATCAAATAAAAAAACTTATTTGATGATATTGTTTCATTCATATAATTTTATACATCCCTTTCAAATTTAGAATTAATGATGTTTCAAAGCTATAAAGTAAATAATTGTTTTCATACTATAAAACAAAAGGAAAGCCACTATTACTTTCTCGAATATTTTATGAACCCACATATACTTCTCTTCATTTCTTCTGAAGATGCGCTTCATCATTTCTTCTACAATTAGACCAAATATTAATAAAACCCCTAACACAATAAGAAGAGAAATAATATTTTCTTTTAAATGAGTACTAGAAAATAAGTAATACTCTGGAAACACAATCGTATCTACTACAGGTTGCACCCAATGACAAACGCTTTTATCACACATATCTGTAATAGACGTAGCATCTATAATGTCTTTCAATATTTTTTCAATCGTCTTCTTCATCTCATTTACTCCCCACTACGTCTGAAAAACTCTTTTCCTGCTCTACATCTATAGCTGGCATTTCTTTACTCCAATATTTGCGGTTAACAAATAAAAAGATGAGTACTAAGTTTAATCCTGTTATAAAAATAATAAGTCCTGGAAAGAACGTCGTATAATTTGAGAAATCTGCAAGACTTATTATCTCTTCTTTATTTACTAGAAAAGAAACGCCGATTACAAATGCATTGTTTAACATGTGAATAGCAATTGGCATAAGTAAACTATTCGTACGAATATATACGATTGATAGTACAACGCTAAATACTACTGCGCCCAAGAAGTCAACATGTAACAACGCAAACAACATCGCTACTACAATGATCGCTATACTCGTTCCCCATTTTGCTGCAAAGCGTTGCAGTAAAAATCCGCGAAAAACAAATTCACCAATAATTGGTGCGATGAACACGACCATAATAATTTGATATACATATCCCCCTGTGCTATCAATAACCGGTTCACGTAACGCGTTCATAATAAATTCGGGTGTAATCCATGCAAAACTATACATGTACAAAATAAGATATCCATAACTAAACACGGCTAACATAAGTGCAATGTATAAAACTTGCACCAGGTTAAATGTTTCATTTTTATTAATAAATAATGAAAATGAAACACGGTGTTTTCTATACTCAAAAAAAATCCATGTAATCGGAAGGATATAGAATATAAGAATATTTATAAAAGTAGAATTTTGCATATGAAATGTATTTTCTATCAATTCATTACTGACCCTTGCAACTAAAGTTAATAGTGCAAATACAATTAAAAAATACCTAACTCGCATCGTTTGAAACGGATTCACACTCATCTCCTCCCCTATGTTACTTTTATCATATCATTTGATTCTTAATTTTTTGAGAAAGAAAACCTTAAAATTCCCTTAAAAATTCCATAAGTTACCGAAAGATGATATGATATTCGAGGAAATTAGGAGGGATTTTTATGTATGAAGCAAATATTTTGCTCGTTGATGATGAAACAGCAATTTTACAATTACTAACTACCATTCTTGAAAAAGAAGGTTTTTCTCATATTACAACTGCAACATCAGCTGAAATAGCGTTATCTCTCACGCAGCAAAACGATTACGATTTGATTATTTTAGATGTCATGCTTCCTGGACAATCTGGTTTTGATATTTGTCCAATCATTCGCCAGAAAACAGATTGCCCTATCTTCTTCCTCACAGCTAAAACATCTGATGTAGATAAAATATCTGGATTTTCACATGGTGCAGATGATTATATTACGAAGCCATTTAATCCACTTGAAGTAGTAGCTCGTATGAAAGCACAACTCCGTAGACATATGAAACAAGCAGTACCCAACGAACAAAAAGCACACTCCAGTTCATTTGGCAGATTTGAAATTGATCGATATTCCGCAGAACTTACAGTAGGTGGACATGTTGTCGAATGTTCCGCCCAGCTATTTCAGCTATTACTCTTCTTTTGCGAGAATCCGAACTACGTATTTTCGAAAGAAGAAATATACGAAAAAGTTTGGGGAGCACCTGCCTACAATGGCGATGACAATACCGTTATGGTCCACATTCGAAAACTACGTGAAAAAATTGAACAAGACCCAAGTAAACCAGAATATATAAAAACCGTTCGCGGACTTGGCTATAAGTTCATTACAAAGTAGGGTGACGATATGAACTTTAATAAACGACTTATTATCCAGTTTATCATGCAACACGTATTTGTTTTAGTTACATTACTGATTGCTGTAGTAGCGGCTTTCACTTATTTATTTTTTCTTGTTACGAGTACTTCATACGAACCGAACATTCCAGATTCTGATAATTTTACGATTTCCAGATATATCTCTTCAGAAGATGGCGATATTTCGTTAAAGGCTGAAGTAAAAGACTTAATTAAAGAGAAAAATGATTGGATTCAAGTTGTAGAGAAAGACGGAAAAGTTCTCTATCACTTTAATACGCCTAGTGACGTGCCAACATCTTATACGGAAACATCATTATTCTCTTATATACAGAATCACATAGAAAGCCCTTATACGTTTACATATTGGGAAATTGAATTGGAAGAAAAGAACGTACTTGTTATTTACGGCGGTACGGTAAAAAGCAATGTATTACTGAAAACAATACAGAAAGAGCACCCTTCTGTATCTACGGATACGTTCACATTAACAGAAGAAGAAAAACAGTTACTTTCTAAAGAAAAAGCAACGCTTCAAATCTTTAATAGTATCGGCGAAGAAGTATTCTCCTATCCAAATGAAAAGAAAAAAACGTTTTCTGCCATACAAGCTGCTCTTAGCGAAAAGGAACCGTGGAATCATAAAGAAAACACGTCTAGCTTTTACGATACAAATAGCAATCACCTTCTCGTTATAACTGCAAAAAATGAGCACTACTACCCAGATGATGAAATAGACGATGTATTTGCTAAAAAGTTTCTAATCGGATGCGGGTTAATCCTTCTTATCGTATTTGTTTATTTAGTCATTCTTTCTATTTGGTACGGTAATAAATTTGGAAAACCGTTACTCCATGCGATGCGCTGGCTTAAAAACATCGCTGGTGGAAAGTACGAAGAACCTGTTAGTAAAAAAGGGAAACCTGTCAGGTTCCGGCGATCTGGTAAAGAAAAATGGTCATTCCGCTTATTTAGTGATGTGACAAATTCACTAGAGCACCTTTCTATTACACTCAAAAAAAATGATGCGATGAGGCAAGTACTGCAGCAAACACGTGAAGAATGGATTACCGGTCTCACACATGATTTAAAAACGCCACTAAGTTCTATGTATGGCTACGCATTATTACTAGAATCACAGCAGTACAACTGGACTGATCGCGACATTCAACAATTCGGCAGCGTTATGAAAGAGAAATCGCAATATATGACGACATTAATTGATGACTTAAGCTTAACGTATCAATTAAAAAATAACAGTCTTCCTGCGCAGCACGTAAACATTGAAATGAATCAATTCGTTCAAAAAGTATTATTACAATTTATTAATAACCCGACACTTCAAAATCAAAATATTGAATTCGTACCGAGCTCAAACAAAATTCAATATTTCATTGAAGAAAAATGGTTCCAGCGTATTATCGAAAACTTACTCGTAAACGCTGTAAAACATAATAATGAAACGACAAATGTCAGCGTAAAACTTTCCCAAAACGCTACTTCATTTACACTCTCTATTTCAGATAATGGAAAAGGAATGGATGACAAAACGAAAGAGCTTCTCTTTGAGCGCTATTACAGAGGAACAAATACAGAAGAAAGCAACATCGGAACTGGACTTGGCCTCGCTATTACGAAACAGCTCGTTCATGCTCATAACGGAACGATTTCTATTGATAGCGAACTTGGAAAAGGAACAACGATTATACTTGTGTTCCCATTTCATTCGTAGAAAAGACGCTATGTGGCGTCTTTTCTTTTTTCTTTTCTAGGAGAATTCAGCGGTTTTTCAAATATATCGATTTGTCGACAAAAACCAACAATACCAGTCTACTTCTCCTACTATACAAAGTAAAAATAAAACTAGTAACAACTACATTTCTAAACTGTTATACTATAAATAGAAATATAAACTAACTAAGTTTTGCATAAAATGAAGTAGACGAGGTGCTTCCAACACCCTGTCACTGCAACTAAAGCTTATTTGCGCTTAGAAGACTTCCCACGCTTCGCAGGCAGACGGGTGGTCTTCTTTTTGCGCTTTTTTGTCGTTAATTTCTTAAATCCCATAACTATACCTTCTCTAGCTATAGTTTTTGTGATTTTCAACGAGGTGGGGTTCTTACTGCCCATTAAAGCGGGGTAAAAATAACCTTTCACAACTCACTATGAAAGGTCATCTCCATATTTTAGCTATTTCCCTACTAACACAAACACATTCTCATCAGGTGCTTCCATTACTGCAACATGCCCTGATTCTGTTGGAAATGGTTCGCGAATCCATTTCACATCTTTATTATCTTTTAAACTATCATACGTTTGTTGCACATCTTCTACTAATACTTCGACTTCCATAAAATTAATATCTGGATGATTGCTTATTACTAACTCCGAACTTTTCTCATCTGGAAACTTCAATCCTATTAACGTCCAAATAACCCCTTCTTCTAATTCTCTTTCTATAACCCAGTTTTGCTTCATTCCCATTTCTTTATAGAAAGAAACTGATCTTTCTATATTCTTCGTATGTATAGATACACATTCTAGTTTTTTGAACATTGTCCCATTTCCCCCTTTATAAAAAAGCGAACCATCTCCCAATGATTCGCTCTTATCCTATTACTTCTTCTTCACCGGTATCCAAAGTTCAATTTGAGCGAACTCACTTTTATCTGCATGCGAACGCTCATCGTATAGTTCAAATTCATTAACGCCGCAATGTTCGTATCCTGAATGCGGGAACCATTCTGAGAATACAGCATTCCACGTTTGGTGAATAGACGATACCATTTCTTCATGAGGGACTTTCGGCGTTGTAAATACAGCATATGTCGCTGCTGGGAAAGTACGCTTCGCAACTCCATTTGGTACATTTTCAAATCCTGTAACTTCCATTCCAATTATATAAGTGAAGTCCCCTGTTTCTAAATTAAAATCAGTACATAATCCAAGCTCTACCCATTGGCTCGTATCTTTACGATTCGGAATTGTCGTTCCAAGATCTTTCTGTAAATATTCTTGCCAAAATGCTGGGATGTCTTGATGGTTTTTCCCTTCTTTACTTGTCGTCTTCAGCTCATAACCCGCCACTAAAAATTCTGGTTTATTTACAATACGATATTCCATTTGTATGCCTCCTAAATACGGATTTAATTTTCTTTGCTTTACATTTACGCTGTAATACATCGGTGTTTCAATTTCTTGTTTTCGATATTCACTCGGTGTCATTTGAAATATTTTTTTAAAGGCTCTCGTGAACGTTTCGTGAGATTGAAAGCCATGCTCAAATGCGATATCAATAACTTTTTCATCCGTATGAGAAAGTTGATAAGCTGCCCGGGCTAACCTCCTCTTTCGAACATACTCCATTACTGTATCACCTACTAATGCCTGAAATACACGATGAAAATGTGACTCAGAAAAACCTGCAATACGTGCTAAATTACGCAGCGTTTGTTTTTCCATTACATCTTCTTCAATATAATCAATTGACCTTTGAATTTGTGTTTCATAGCTTTCCATCTCTGTTCACCCGCCTTATATGTATTATGATAAAAGAGAATTCTATCCAATTCTTGACGTTTTTTACTATAATTCCATAAAAGATTGTAACTTTTTTATATGTATTTCGTTGTTATGTATGAAGGGAGGGAAATGTAGTGAAACATAAACAATCATTAGAAAACATTTACTCCGAGCATATGCATGATTTATTTCGCTATCTTCTCTCCCTAACCGGAGATTCTCACTGTGCTGAAGATCTCATGCAAGAAACATTTTACCGAATGCTCGTCCATATTGACTATTATAAAGGAGAAGAAATTAGGCCGTGGTTATTTACAATTGCCTACAACGCCTTTATCGATTGGTATCGAAAAGAAAAAAGATATAAAACAACAGAGGTTACAGAATTCCATTTACCAAACGTACCAAGTACAGAGCACTCTTATTTTGTAAAACATGAGATTGCTAGTTGGTTAGACAGTTTATCTTCTCTTCCCCTTGAAAGACGAAATGTGTTACTACTACGAGATTACTACGGATTCTCATATAAGGAAATAGCAGAGATGATCGGTCTCTCACTAGCAAAAGTGAAAATTGAATTACACCGGGGACGAAAAGAAACGAAAAGCGTAAAGGAGTGATAGAGATGGGTTGTACAGAATTAAAAAAACTATGGGAGAAGTACGAAAACGGAACGCTCACGCATGATGAACAAGAGCAATTAGAAAGTCATATTGAGACATGTGAAGAATGTGAAGCTTACTTAGATGAGTTGCTTTCAAAAAGTGAACCGATAAAGAAAAGACTACCACCACAAAATCTGAAAGTCCCGTTTTGGAAAATAAAATGGAAACAGCGTTGGCAAACCTTTAGTTTTGTCCTTGCTGTTTGTATAGCAATCTATTTTGTTGGTCATTTTGCATCTTCTTTTTACTTCTATTCGAACGAAATGGAAAACTTCCGGAAAGTGGATGAGATTCCAGCACTCGCACTAGAAGCAACAATGCCGAATAGTCGTTCCGCTGGAGGAAATACGAAGGTTAAACCCTTCTTCCGTACAGAAACTGAAATGAATTTATATAAAACAATCGGCAAAAAAGAATTTCCAATTGGTACAGTAACAATGAGTAGTTTCTTATCATCTGTAACTGTCACAAATCAATCTTGGGAAAACAGAACCTATTCAAAAAAACTTTCCTTTGTTCATCCAAAAATCAAGGAAGATGCTTCTTTGAAAGAATCATCTAAAAAAGTTTGGGATACACTTGGAAAAATACATGAAGGCACCGTTGCAGAATTAGCCATATCGTTTGACAAACCTTACACGTTACAAGAAATAGAATCCATTCTATATAGCGCATTTGAAGTACAAGAAATGCCGCCAACTCCTGTATGGTACGCTTTAGACACAGGACAAGAAAGAATAAATGAAGAAGATTTTATCTTGCATAGCGGAGAGATTATCGGATTTCGAGAACATATAGATCTTCCTGAAGATGAAACAAAAAAACTACACACAAAAGAAGATAAAGTAATCGAAATGATGCGCATTCTTTCTATAAATAAAGAAACTGTAAGTAAAACGACTTGGACTCCTGAAAAAGAGCTGAACTTAGATAAGCGCTATCAGTATGTAAAAGATAACGGTGTCAAAGTATACGGCATGGTCATTACTGGTCCATCGAAAGAGTTATTAAAACTACAAAACTCGTCGCACGTTCGTTATGCGACTCTTGGAGATATTGAGGTTTGGAATTGGTTTGATTATTAATGAGGAAAAGGAGAGCAAAGATATGCTCTCCTTTTTAATCCGAAATCACTTTCACATACATCCCTCTCACCGCTTTTTCATAAGCAATCTCGCTCATCTGTCTTATTTTTTCCGACACAGCAGACGATGGAACAACTTCACCTTCACGAAATAATGGAGGATCAATGAGACGGACTTTATTTTTCTGATACAAATCATAATTGTTTCTATCTTCTTTTACGTTTACATTCGGATGAACTTTGCTTAATAAAGCATGTACTTCTGGATCATTACATTGCTGCAATTTCGAAATAAGCTCATCATCTTCAAGAAGAAAGTCATCTGCATGAATAATCTTTTTATGAAGAGCTAACTTTAGCGTTTTCGCTAACATGTCGTTTCCGTATATATTCATTGGCTTCATAAAGAAATCGATTACTTCTTTGTAATACGTTTCTGTAAACCATTCAGCCATTTCGATATTTTGAAGAACCATCTTTCCATCAACTGGGATTAAATCATCTAAAAAATCTTGAGCTTCTTCCAAAGAAATATATCCATATGTATACATATCTCTCAATGTATAATCCACTCGATCTGCGCATAATTCGGGCGCTGACCTTTCCAGTAACTTCCACTTCGAATCATCTAACAAAATATCTTCATAGTTATAGCCATACTTCGCAAGGATCGCTGGAATTTCTGAGTTTTTCACGACAGAACTAAATATCTCTTCATGATAACTTTCATTTCTATTATCAAAAACGTAATCAATCACATGAGAAAAAGCAGTATGTGATACGTCGTGCAGTAAACCTGCCATTTGCTCTTCTACTGAACCACCGAGTTTTTTTATTAACAACATAACACCAACTGAATGATCAAAACGTGTTACATTCCATTTCTCATTCATTAAGTAACTTGCTCCTGCTTGATGAATTCCTTTCAGTCTTTGCACAGACTTACTTAAAATTAATTCTTCTAACACTTGATCCACTTCAAATTCTCCGTATAGTACATCTGATATGATCACTTATAATCCCCCTTTATTTCAGCCATGTCTTATAATCGTACCTCTTTTATGAAATTAGCACCAACAGAGATATTTATTGTTATTTGTTTTTATTGAAAAAAATAGAGAGCCATCAGCTCTCTATTTTTTAATCCTATTCAAACGTAACCTCCACCTGTACAATCTCCGACCTACTTCCAAGTCTAAGCGGTGGTCCCCAAAATCCGAAACCAGAAGAAACAATAGCGTGGAATGCACCTTTTTGTACGTATCCCCAGTCTAGTTCGTACATTCTTCTCGTTACAATATGATTCGGCGCCATTTGTCCACGGTGCGTGTGACCGGATAATAGTAAATCTACACCAGCATCCGCTGCTTGTTTTAATTCAAATGGTTGGTGATCCATTGCGATAACTGGCATGGATTTATCCACTGTACTCATAAGTTTTTCAAAGCTTTGGCGATCTCGCTCAGTTTTATCTCTTCTTCCAACGAGATAAAACTGATCTTCAATTGTAATCACTTCATCTAACAGAATACGAATATCGATCTTATCCATCTCTTGTAAAAACTCTGGAACTGCTCGTCCGTAATATTCGTGGTTTCCTAACACACCATATACGCCTAGTGGAGCTTTCATTTGTTTCATAATTGATCCCATATTTTTTTGAATGAACACACCTGGATGATCATCTATAATATCACCTGGCAGTAAAATAATATCGGGCTCCATCTCCTTTACATGACGGACAAGCCTTTTTAAATGCGAAACGCCAGATAATTTACCGAAATGCATATCAGAAGCCATCGCAATGCGTAAGCTTTTACGTCCCTCTACTTTTTTCGGTATGTGCACCTCGTATTTTCTTACTACTGGGCTATATGCGTTGAATACTCCATACGCAAAAATAAAGATAAATGCAACTAACACAGCCGTTCCTGTCCAAATAATTGCCGCTTCTTTCTCCACTGAAAACTGTAAAAGAAAGACTGTAATATTTGCTAACGGCAATAACATAAGCGCATATTGTATGACCGCAAACCAAATTGAACCTATCGTTCGTAGAAATGGCAAAAACTTAAACACTTGTACGAGAATGTATGCATATGAAATAAATCCGACTACGAAAGCGTAATATCCCCAAGATTGCCAGCCGAATACTGCATGAAGCCAAACCCATCCGTTCCAGCCGATGTAAAACATAAGTAGTGTGTATATAATTAATATCGTAAATATATTGAGATAACGAAGATTTTTCACAGCGAGCCTCCTTCTTGATTTCTTCTATTATATCTTGTTATGCACGTTTAACGTAAATATTAAGCACAGCAATCTTCACAATAAAAACCTCTAACTGCTAGATGCAAATCTAACAATTAGAGGTGCAATTCAAAACAAAACTACTTTTACAGATTTTCATTATAGAAACTTATAAAACCACCCTTACTTTATTTTTAATTTACACTTGTGAGAGTTAATACTCACGTGTATATTTATAATAAAGCGAGCAACCACTTGTTTCAATGACCACATTTACGCATTTGGGTGATAATACACACATAACGAAATATATGTATCAATAACGGAGGAACATCATATGGAGAAAATCGATAGAAGAATTATAAAATCACAAAACGCCATTCAATCCGCATTTATTGAAATGTTAATTGAAGATGGCTTTGACGAAATTACAGTAAAAAACATTACAGAAAAAGCGAACATCGGAAGAAAAACTTTCTACCTACACTACCTAGATAAATACAATTTATTAGACAAAATTGTAGACGACCATTTAAATCAATTAAGAGAAATATGCGATATAAAACAAACAAAAGGCTATATAGAAGGAACTGTCATATGGTTTGAATACTTCAAAGAACACAAGCCATTTTTCGCATCGTTATTTAGAAGCAACAGCACATTATCATTTCAGAAAAAGTTCCTAACATTTATCATGGGGGAACTAGAAAAAAAATTAAACACAAATACGTCAGTAAATAAAAACATTGATACACACATCGTTTTAAAATTTTTAGGAACAGCTGTCATGGGCATTTTGGAATCTTACGTATTGGATGAAATTGATAATGATGTTGAGTATGTTGCGACGCAGGTTGGGGAGTTGATGGAGAGGAATATATAAACAATACAGCGGCGATTCTCTTGATAAGGATTCATAAAATTTCATTATCCAAAACTCAACTATGCAATTCTGCATATGCATCCCTTCCGTTTTATTTTCATATTACGATACAAACGAAATATGACATATATCGACAAAAAATAAAAGGAATTGATTGCATGAAACGTTCTAAAACATATTTAAAATGCTTAGCATTATCCGCTGTTTTTGCTAGTAGCGCTTTAACCCTTTCAACACCGGCTGCTTACGCTCAAACGACATCACAAGTTGTAACAGATATCGGGCAAAATGCCAAAACACATACAAGCTATAATACATTTAATAATGATCAAACTGATAATATGACAATGTCTTTAAAGGTAACTTTTATTGATGATCCAAGTGCCGATAAACAGATTGCTGTTATTAATACAACTGGTAGTTTTCTAAAAGCAAATCCTACTATAAGTAGTGCGCCTATTGATAACTACCCAATCCCTGGCGCTAGTGCAACATTACGCTATCCTTCACAATATGATATTGCATTTAATCTTCAAGATAACAGCGCTCGCTTCTTTAACGTAGCACCTACAAACGCTGTAGAAGAAACAACTGTAACCTCTAGCGTATCTTATCAACTTGGTGGTTCTGTTAAAGCTTCTGCAACACCAAATGGGCCTAGCGCTGAAGCTGGCGCAACTGGTCAAATCACTTGGTCTGACTCTGTAAGCTATAAACAAACAAGTTATAAAACAAACTTAATTGACCAAACAAATAAAAACGTAAAATGGAACGTATTCTTTAACGGATATAACAACCAAAACTGGGGTATTTACACACGTGATTCCTACCATTCTTTATATGGAAACCAACTGTTCATGTACTCTCGCACATACCTATATGAATCTGATGCAAAAGGTAATTTAATACCGATGGATCAACTTCCAGCACTAACAAATAGCGGTTTCTCACCTGGTATGATTGCTGTTGTTATCTCTGAAAAGAATACAGACCAATCTAACTTACAAGTCGCTTATACAAAACACGCTGACGACTACCAACTTCGTCCAGGCTTCACATTCGGAACTGCAAACTGGTTTGGAAACAACGTAAAAGACGTTGATCAAAAAACATTTAATAAATCATTCACACTAGATTGGAAGAATAAAAAGTTAGTAGAGAAAAAATAAAAAAACCGAACCGCTATTTAGATGGTGGTTCGGTTTTTTATGTGAACAGCAAACTTTTCATTTCTTTTAGGTAAAAATATACAATATTCATTTTTTCGTAACACAATCATCCTTATCCCCCGAATCAATATCTACTGATAAAATATATTATGTTATTGTACTGCTTCCGCGCGGCTTACCGCTTCATCTGGAACCCAGCCCTTATCTGCTCCAACTGAAATATTTTCTTGAATTAAACTATTAACATACTTCGCACCCCAATAATTTTTTTAAGCAGCACATTTTTTAGTAGTTTCATATTTTCATTTGTTTGCTCTTTATAAGTTTTAAAATTAACATCGTATGTATCAGCTGCTTCCATATGAATATACGCAACACAATCCCTTCATTGATAATAATTATCAATGAAGTGTAAAAAATATCATTTCCTACACAAATATGCCTTTCGCTCATTTTTAAACAGTAAATAATGCGCCGTGTGAACTTTTCTTTCCAAATAATCAATAGAATACGAGCTTGATGGATCGACTAAATCACCTATCGCACCTGAAAGATGATCGATTACTTGCTGCAGTATTTCTAAGTTTTTCTTCTCACTTTCAGCGTTCATTTCATCCATAATGTCACAAATAAGGTATTGAACTCTCCGTAAACGTAATTCCTTTTGCTCCACGTATATCTCCTCCTTATTAGTCATATTACGGTTTAAATATATGGGGCTATAGCTTAACCAATTCTAAAAAATACAAAGGCAACCACCTTCATAAAGATGGTTGCCCCCCATTTTTAAACTTGCATCGCTTTCTCTTTTAACGCTCTTCTTAACAATTTACCTGTCGTATTCTTTGGTAATTCTGTTAAAAACTCGATACTCTTTGGTACTTTATATTTCGCTAAATGTAACGTGCAATAATGCATCAGTTCTTCTTCTGTTACTTGAGCTTGTTTCAAAACGACGTATGCTCGGACTGCTTCTCCTAAGTTTTCATCAGGAACGCCAATTACGACAACTTCTGCTACAGATTCGTGTGTATATAATACTTCCTCTACTTCACGAGGGTATACGTTATAACCGCCAACTAAGACGATATCTTTTTTACGATCAACGATATAGAAGTAACCTTCTTCATCCATTTTCGCTAAGTCACCTGTATACAACCAACCATCTTTCAATGTCGCTGCTGTATCTTCTGGCGCGTTATAGTATCCTTTCATAACGTTAGGCCCGCGAACAATTAATTCACCGACTGCGCCAACAGGTACTGCTTCCCCAAGTTCGTTCACAATTTTGTTTTCTACATGCCAAATATTTGTACCGATTGATCCTGGTTTACGCGGACGATCTAGCGGATTAAAACAAGTAACTGGTGATGCTTCCGATAAACCGTATCCTTCTGAAACGATTACGTCAAAACGTTTTTCAAAGTTTTGCAGAAGAGCAACAGGCATTGATGCACCACCTGAAATACAAAGGCGAAGCGTCTTCACATCTTCTGCGCTTGCTTCTTCGAATAAATATAAATAATTGTACATCGTCGGTACACCAGCAAAAATCGTTGGCTCATACGTACGACAAATACGGAATACTTCTTTCGGACTAAATTTCGGTAACATTAAAATAGTTGCTCCGTTCACAATCGGTGCATTTACCGCCACTGTTAAGCAAAATACATGGAACATCGGCAGTGCCGCAACGACGCGATCATCAGCCGTATATTGTAAATATGCCGCCACATCGCTCGCATTACTATATAAGTTTTTATGTGTTAACATCGCACCTTTCGGTTTTCCAGTTGTACCTGAAGTGTATAGAATAACCGCTACATCTTCTTCATCTAATTCTGGGCCTTCAAAAGTTAAATCTCCAGCCCCTATCATTCTCGTAAACGTTTTCATTTTTTCGGTTTCTGTATAGTTAAAATCTGATGAGGTTTCGCATATGATGATGTTTTCAAGTGAAGGAAGTCTTGTTGTAAGAGATTGTATAACAGGTAGAAGGACGTCGAGTACGATGATTGTTTTTACATCTCCATTTTGTAAAATATAATGCATTTCGTCTGCTGTATAAATTGGATTAACTGGAATAACAGTTGCTCCAGCTTTCATTGTTCCGTATAAACCGACCAAAAAATGTGGTGAATTTCCAACAACTAATGCGACATTGTCCCCTTTTCCAATGCCCATTTCTGCTAAATTGCTAGAAAACCTTGTGACCATTTTGTTTAATTGGTCATATGAGACCGACTGATCCATAAATATATAAGCCGGTTTATCCCCCTTCTTTTTCGCCGTTTCAGCCAAAGATTGAACGAGATTCACACAAACCCCACCTTTATAAAATTTAGAATATTTAAAAATTCTAAATTAATTATATTAAAAGAAAATTAAAGTAGCAAGTGATATTCCATTAACTGCATATACAAGGATCACCTCCTGTTGATTCACTTTAGAAAAATAAGGGAATTCTATTCGCCTACACATTATGAAACTAAGGCTAAAATCATTTCAGGATAATATGCACTCATCTTTTCACTAAGTTTTTCTAGTTCCTTTTTATTCAAGCTCGTATGCTCCCCATACAAGTTGATTGCATCCGCTCCGTGTTCATGAAAAAACAATGTTACATATAATGTCGGTAACCCGGTATTGGCCTCATCTATTGACAAGACAAGATCTGGCGTTTTATTCATCGTACTAAAAGCTTCATTTCTTTTCCATTTCTTATTTTGAAACATAGCTTGTATATCAGCTATCTTTCGTTTATTATCCGTATTCGTAAAGTATATAACATTATCCTTCCCTGGCTTTCCAATCGATAAAAGTGTGCGACTTGAGGAAGTTTCATCGTTACAAGCTGTCATTCCGATGACGAAGCTGAGCAATAATGCAACGTACATTACCCTTCTCATTTCAATTCGCCTCCTTTTGAATATATATATTCCTTTATGAGAGGCAAATGTCCTGTGATTTTATGATGAGTGAAATTATATCGGTGATTTTTAAAATATATCGACTTACCGATAAAACGTGACAATCTACGCAAAAATAAAGAGGCTGCCCGTTACGGCAGCCTCCCTTATTTTTAGAAGAATAAATGTAAGAAATCTTCTGTTGTAATATTACCGAAGTAGCGTTTGATATCTACATCTTCTAAAGCTACAGTGAATGCATCTTTATCAAATTGTACGCCTGTTAGACGCTCTTCAATGTCATGGACATCTAGTGAACCGAAGAAGTCACCGTAAATTTTACATTCTGTTACTGTTCCTTTTTTCACTTCAAGACGAACGTCAACTTGTCCAACTGGGAAGCGGTGTGAATGTTGTAAGTTGAACTTCGGAGATTTTCCGTAGTTCCAGTCCCAATTTTGGTAACGTTCTTCAGAAAGTTTATGGATCTCTTTCCAATCATTTTCTGTTAATTCGTACGTCGGAATTTCTGTTTCCCCTTCGAAAATTGTTTCTAGAAGAAGTTGTCTAAACTCTTCTGTCGTCATTTTTTCGTTTAGGAACTCTGTAATGTTCGCAACGCGGCTACGGATTGATTTGATTCCTTTTGATTGGATCTTATCCATTTTTACTTTTAACGCTGATACGACGTGATCGATTTCAGAGTCAAATAGTAACGTACCGTGACTGAACATACGACCTTTCGTTGAGAACTGCGCGTTACCTGAAATTTTTCTGCCTTCAGCTAAAATGTCGTTACGACCACTTAGTTCTGCATTTACGCCTAATTTACCAAGCGCTTTCGTTACAGGTTCTGTAAATTTTTTGAAGTTGCTGAAACTGTCTCCATCATCTTTCGTAATAAAGCTGAAGTTTAAGTTTCCTAAATCATGATATACTGCACCTCCGCCTGATAGACGACGAACGACATGAATTCCTTGTTCTTTTACGTAATCTGCATTAATTTCTTCTACTGTGTTTTGGTTTTTACCAATAATAATGGAAGGTTCGTTAATGTAGAACAGTAAATATGTTTCGTTAATATCTAAATTCTTCACACAATATTCTTCAATTGCTAAGTTTATTCTAGGATCTGTAATCCCTTTATTATCAATAAATAACATCGTATCACCTCATGAGTTCCAAATGTAACCACTATGCGCTAGCGTAATATGGCCACTGAAAATTTGTTTTGCTTCTGTTACTAAATCAGATGTGTTTCCTGTATGCGGTAAGTGCGTTAATAAAAGTTCTTTTACATTCGCATCTTTCGCAATACTTGCCACTTCTGTACTATTCATATGCCCTGCTTTTGCAGCCTCTTGATGTGCATACATATTACACTCACAAATGAAAAGATTAGCATCTTTTGTGAATGGAATGAATTCAGGAATATAACTTGAATCAGCGCTATATACTACAGCGTCACTACCAGCTGTAATACGCATCGCAAAGCATGTAACAGGATGAACAGTTTTTAAGAATGAAATCGAGAACGGTCCAATTTGAAGTGTTTCTTCTGGATTGTACGCGATTCCTTTCGTATGTGGTTCATGCGTTAAAGAATGGAATCCATTCTCGTCAAACGTATGACCGTATATTGGTAATTCCGGTAGTTGCCCCTTTGTCGCACTTGTAATTAATCTCGCATATTGCAATACCCCAATGTCTGCAACATGATCGTGATGATAGTGTGACAGTACAACTGCATCTATATCAGATGGTGTTATATATTTTTGAAGCTGTGCTAGTACACCACTACCACAGTCTACAAGTAAACGAAAACCATCGTGTTCAAACAAATACCCCGACGTTGCGTCTCCCGCTTCTGGAAAGCCGCCCCAAAAGCCGACAACAGTCATTTTCATATGTATCCATCCTTTCTAAAACCGAGTAGGAATGCATGTTTCACTTACATTCTACATTGTTAACTATAATCCATTTCCTAAACTTTTTCATTATTTTTCACTTTTGTTATAAAACAGTTATTGACTTTTGTTTTTTGTACTAATACAATGATAGTAAGAAATGGAAATGGAGGGATTGACATGATCGATCAACCAATGGAGTTTTTCAGAAATTTACCGACGAAAACTTGTGCACATTGCGGGAAAGAAATTGATGAGCAGCACGAAGCATACCATAACAAATGTGACGATTGCGTTCACGAAGAATAGTAGTTTGTGAACATAAAAAAACCTAGCAGACATAGTCTACTAGGCTAATAACATCGTATCCTTCTTCATCGTCGAACCTTTCACCAAGAGCTCCAGTTCAAACTCATATAATTCTTTTTTTCGATAATTTTTCGTATGGATTTTATCCATCATCAGGTCAACAACTTTTCGGGCCATCTCATCGATTGGCTGTTCAATTGTCGTAATACCTGGCTCTGTAATCTGTGATAAAATTTGATTATCAAAACCGATAACAGCGAGATCATCTGGAATGCTCCAGTCATGGCGTTTCGCCTCTGAAATAATTCCAGCTGCTACTTCATCGCCTCCTGCCAAAATCGCGGTAGGATTTTTTTTGTCCTTTAATACTTCATGGAATATTCTCTTTCCATCATCCCAAGAGAAAGCGTTTTCAAGAAAATCGATCGCTTCTACTTGGCGGCTCTTCTCAGTTATTGCACGTAAAAAGCCCATTTTTCGCTGCTGGCTAACCACTTTGGTTTCGTTACCACGACAAAAAATAAGATTACGATATCCTTGTTCTAACACATGCTTAGCAGCTATGTATGCTCCTTGCGCATGATCAAACTTCACTGTTGGAACATTTGCTTCCTCAATATATTCATTACATAACACGATTGGACCGTGCTGTAAGTATGGCTCTACATCTTCCCACGGATTTTCTAGTGAACATAGAATAATCCCATCTACTTGTTTCGTAGATAATAATTGTAAATACTCCATCTCTTTTTCCGGTAAATATCTTGTTTGACAAATAATCAGTTTATATTTATGTTCAGAAGCAGCAATCTCGATTGCTTCAATAAATCTACTGAAGAAAGGATTTGTAATCCTTGGAACTAGCACCGCAATTGTTTCCGTCTTTTGTTTACGAAGCCTTCTCGCCGCAGAATTAGGAACGAAACCTAAATGCTTCATTGCTAATTGAACCCTTTTTTTCTTCTCATCTGAAACATATGGATGATTATTAATCACCCTAGAAACCGTTGTCCTTGATAACCCCGCTAATTTCGCCACGTCCTCTATAGTCGACACGAAATCCTCCCCCTTTGCATGAAAACGTTTTCTTAAACTGATTATATAGTATATTATTGGAAACTGCAATATGGGTTGTTATGATTTTACTATATTAATATTATACATAGGAAAAAGTCTGTTAATGGGAGGAGAGTTTATACTACTTTTAGAAGTTTATAGTAGGCATATTCATAAAAGATAAAGGGGAATTTTCATGAATCGGACAGATCGTTTGTTAGCTATATTAATTGAATTACAAAGAAGACAAACTGTTACAGCACAAAGCTTAGCCGAAAAATTCGAAACAAGTATAAGAACTATTTATCGAGATATGGATGCACTTAATGAATCGGGTGTTCCTATTTTTTCAATGCCTGGCCAAGGTTATTCATTAATGGATGGTTATTTCTTACCACCTATTCAGCTTACACCTGAAGAGGCTGTTACTCTTTTACTAGGCGGTGATTATATCGAGAAAACTTTCACTTCTTCTTTTTCTGTACATGCAAAATCGGCAAAAGAGAAACTTGAGGTTGTCCTCCCTACTGATCAAAAAAAGAAAGCCCAGGAATTACGGGGAACTTTTCGTTTCCTTTCTCCTATATTTTCACACAAACAATCTGAACAAGAAAAACTTGAAAAACAACTTATCCTGTTGCAAGAATCTATCCAAAAAGAACAGGCTATCTCTTTTTCTTATCGTAAACCAAGAGAAACTACAAAAATAAAACGGACCGTTCATCCTTACGGCTTAGTCAATATTTCTGGAATTTGGTACGTCGTTGCCCATTGTTTACTTCGAAAACAAATACGTAATTTCCGCTTAAATCGAATGGAGGAATTACAGCGAGAACAAGAATTCTTTACAAAACCCGAAGACTTTTCTTTGCAAAAATATCAGCCTGAAAGCAACCGTACTGTGATGATTCATTTATTATTCCCAGCCCATATTGCACATAAAATTATTGAATCACGATACTTCTTTATCGATTCATACGAGCATAGAGAAAATGGTTTTCACGTCTTTTTGAAATCAAGAAACATAGACGAAGTATTTCAATGGGTATTAAGCTGGGGAAGCCAAGTGCAAGTACTTGAACCAAACGTTCTATCTGAGAAAATCCGTGATGAAGCAAAGAAAATGTTAAAACTTTAATTTTTTTATTTCACTACTGACATAATGTTGTCAGCATTAGTTCTTTATAGTAGGTAGTAACAAATACATTTTCATAAAAAGGAGTTAGTGATATGAAGAAATTTGAAGAGTTAGCAACGTACTACATAGAGGAATTAGAAAAGTACTCTATAGAACAATTTAGGATGAAGCCTTCTAATGAGGAATGGTCTCTCGGTCAAATGTATAATCACTTAATTTCAGCTACCCGCATGCAGTTAGATGCAATCGTGAAATGCAGAACTGAAGTACCTTCTGTAACTAACAAGAAAACGGATATGGGAGAAAAGGTATATATGATGGGAGCTTTCCCAGACATAAAAATCAAATTACCAGATCATCCTGGATATACGCCTGAAAACCCAGCTAATAAAGAAGACGTACAGAAACAGCTTCTAGAATTAATTACAATTGTAAAAAAAATAGAGCCAACACTTCCTTCTATTCCAAATGATTGTAAGGTACAGCACCCTGGGCTTGGTTACTTACATGCAGCAGAATGGTTCCAGCTTATTTCTATGCATTTTGCACATCATCTGCGCCAGAAAGAGCGACTGGAACTTAAAGTTTACTAAATGTAAACATTTCCACTAAAAAGAGACTGCCAATATGCAATAATACATATCGGGAGTCTCTTTAGTTTTGATATAATATCTTTAAATCTATATAAAAGGAATATATAAAATGAATCCAATCTTAACAGCTGCAAAACAACTATTACATAAAGAAGAAAAAATTTTATCAACTTTAAATTGTTCACTTACCGGCTACATTATTACACATAATGTCCCGTATCCTGGTATGCTACTGGCTACTAATAGAAGACTCCTCTTTTATAAACAATCTAAAAATACATTAATCGCTGAATTCGAGTATAAAAAAATTGAATCCATAGAAACGAAGCGAAGAATTTTTGATAAAAAAATAATATTTTATTATGAAGATGAATATATACGAGTGGGATACATTACAAGTTCAAATGTTGAAGAGTTCCTAGACTTACTTCAAAGAAAATGTAAGACTAGCACGGACTTATAATCAGCAGGGATTCCCCCTGCTGATTCATTATTTTAACTCCTCCCACTTCGTCCAAACTTCTCTCCCGTTTATATGGTACATATTATCCTCTCGATCCATAAATCCGTGCACAATAAACTCACGTCTAATCGTACAGAAATCATCGTGATATTGTTTTATAAATGTATTAATTTCTTTTTCCGTATATTGATTTTCAGCGTTTAACTTGCTAATTAAATGCTCTAACAATACTAGTTTTTTCTTCTTTTGACCTGGAATCGATTTTAGGCGGTCCTCTTTATCGAAAAAGTTACGAATGGTTGTATCACGAAATTTCATTTCACTTTCAGTCATTTTGTTGTCCTCCATCGGTTTTTATGCCATGAAACTTTATTATTTGTCCTTACTATTCTTCTTCATTCTTTCACTTACAACATCCATAAGGTAATACCCGCTAATTAGCACATAGTAAACTAAAAGTATTCCTAGTGCATCTTTCATATTTATATATTTTTCTTTATGAAACAAGATAGGTGAAAGGGCGTAAACAAGAAAGATGATTAGCGGATTTAAGATAAAATAATAAGTAAGATTTCCTTTCATCATATCAACTCCTCTATTCTAGTTTTCTCTGTAAATTGTTGTAAATCCTTTTCTTTCGTCTCTATAGCTTTTAAAAAGGTTTATATATAAACTACAGAAAAGATACCCTACATTAAAATAAAAAAGCACCGAAAAGGTGCTTTTTTCTATGCTTCAATCGATTGGTTTTCCGCAATATTTCTAAATTGTCGTTTGTGCATCCAAGTTAAGGATGCGATTGTTCCAAGTGATAATACAACGATGAAAATCATGAGTATTCCTACATTTTGCCACATGAAGTTAAAGTCTCCACTTGATACGACTGCTTTCAATCCTGATACAGAGTATGTCATCGGTAACCAAGCATTGAATGGTTGTAAAAACTTCGGAATCAATTCTAGTGGGAATGTCCCAGCACTTGTTGTAAGCTGAATGATTAATGTGATGATGGCGATGAAACGTCCTGCATCACCGAATGCAGTTACTAAACATTGAATTAATGCGATAAACGCTAAACTTGTAACGATGCTAAAGAGTATAAAATACGGCATACTTTGTACTTCTACACCTAATCCAAATAGTAATATAATATCTGCTACAATCGCTTGAATAATACCGACTGATAGTAACACACCGAACTTACTAATAAACCAGCTAAATCCTGATTTCGGAACGCCCACTGTATCACGTAATGGATATACGATTGATAATAGTAATGCCCCAACAAATAAACCGAGTGATAAGAAATACGGTGTAAATCCAGTTCCGTAGTTTGGAACTTCCGCCATTTTCTCCGTCTTCACTTTTACAGGACTTGCAAACATATCATACGTTTTATCCGTCCCTTTCACTTCACCCGTTTTCTCTGCCCCTTCGCCAAGTTTCTCAGCAAGTTCACCTGAACCATCGTTTACTTTTACGAGACCATCTGTTACTTTTCCGGATCCGTCTGCTAGTTTATTTACGCCGTCGATTAGTTGGGTTGAGCCGGTTGACATTTTATTTAGGCCACCATTTAGATCGCCCAGACCTGTTGTCACTTGATTTGAGCCATCTGCTAATTTGGTTACTCCTACTGATAATGTACCTAAACCACCTGTTACTTGACTTGAACCGTCCGCTAATTGATTTATTCCACCTGCCATTTGGTTTGCTCCTACAGATAACGTACCTAAACCGCCTGTTACTTGGTTTGAGCCATCTGCTAATTGATTTGCTCCTGCAGATAATTGACCTAATCCAGCTGTCACTTTTCCGGATCCGCTTTGTAATTGTGTTACTCCATCAATTAATTGAACTGATCCATCTTTTAATTTATCCGCACCTATTTTTGCTTTATCTAATCCTTCACCAAACCCATGAAACTTACTAACAAATTCATTTTGTGCGTTCGTTAATTTCTCAACACCACCTGCCAGAGTTTTCACCCCTGCTGGATTTGGTAATTTGTTTTGCAATCCATTTGTTGTTTGATGTATTTCGCCTGTTAATTGTTTTACTTCTTCATTTAATTTATTTGTTCCACCTGCTACTCCGGCAGCTTTTTGCTGAACTGTCGCTGTACTTTTTACAGCACTTGTTACGAATGGTTGTAACTGCTCTTGATATTCTTTCGGTAAACTTTCAATTTGCTTTTGTAAATTCGCTACCTCTTGCGCTGCATTTTTTGCATCTCCTGCTGTTGATTGTGTAATTTCATTTAACTGATTTACATTCGCCCCAGCTCCATCTATTTTCTCATTTACTGTATTCAATATAGAAGGAACTTTCGACTGCATTTCCTCTAAGCCTACAGCAGACTTTTGTACGTTATTATTTAACTCTTGCAATCCCTTTTGAATTTCTTGAGACCCTTTTTCTAATTGACTTTGCCCTTCAGCAAGTTTTCCCATACCATTTGATAGGTCAGTTGTTCCTGTTTGTAATTCACCAGATTTACTTACTAGTTTGTTCAAGCCACCAGTCACTTTCTCAGATCCATCACGCAATTCACCCGTTTTGCTATTTAACATATTTAAACCGTTCGTTACTTTTCCGGATCCGTCCACTAATTTTCCTATACCTGTCTGCATTTCACCTGTTTTGCCATTTAGCGTATTTAAACCGTCTGTTACTTTTCCGGATCCATCTTGTAATTTCCCTATACCCGTTTTGCTATTTAATGTATTTAAACCTGCTGTTACTTTTCCAGACCCATCTACTAACTTATTAGATCCATCTGCTAATTTCCCAACTCCATCCTTCATCTCCCCAGACTTTCCTTGAAGTGTATGAAGGCCATCTGTCACTTTACTTGAACCATCGTGCAATTCACTTGATCCGTCATGTAGTTTATTTGCTCCTTCCGCCCCATCTGCTAATCCTTTTGAGACGTCTTGAATAGAATCAAACATTTTCTCTGCATATGTTTTCGTTAACGTACTTGATACTTCACCTTTAATTTTTTCAATGGCTGTTCCGCCAATTTGTGAAGATAAGAAGTTTAAGCTTTCGTTTGGAATGTATTCTAAGTTTAATGGTTTTGGATCATCTTTTAATAACGTTGTAGCGTTACTTGAGAAGTCATTCGGAATGCGTACTAACATGTAATACTTTCTACCTTCCATTCCTTTTTTCGCTTCTTTTTCACTTACAAACTCCCATTTGAAACTTGTATTATCTTTTAAATTATCAACGAGCCCTTTTCCAACCTCAATTGGTTTCCCATCAAATACTGCACCTTTATCTAAATTGACTACCGCAACTGGTAAATCATCTAACTGTTTATACGGATCCCAAAAGGCCCATAAAAACATACCTGCATATAAAATTGGCACGAATAAAACCGCGATAATTGGAATTAATATTTTTTTACTTTTTATAATTTCAGTAAACTCTTTACGAAGTAATTGATTCCATTTCATCATTTCTCCCCCCTTCATTAAAATGACCAAAATGTTCATTTGGTCATTTTCACCCAAACAAAAAGGCTATACCTATTCATACATATGCCTTATCCCCGAATTTATACTATGCAACTGTTCCTTACTATGAAGTGAATATTTCTATTATCCCTCCTAAAATTAATATATGACCATTTTGTTCAATCAGTCACTTTTTTATAATAATAAAAGGATTATCTTAGTTTGACAATCCTTTTAATAAATAAAGTTCAAATAATTCTGCGATTTTTTCTTTTTCTAACGGTTTATGATTTTTTTCCCAATCAAAAATAAGCGATACGTATAAGCGAAGCATAATAAATGCTGTAATTTCTGGATCACATTTGCTAATTTCACCTTTATCAATCGCAATCTTTAAATACGATTGAATAACAGAAACGATTTCCACATCTACTTGTTGCATCACTTCTTGTACTTCTTTCGTCCCCATATCGCGCTCTTCTTGAATTAATTTAATCATGAGCTGATGTTCTTTTCTGAATTCTAATATGCTATATAATGCTCTATGTACATTTTCAAAAAATGAAACATCTGAACGAATTGCATTTTCTGCAACTTGCTTCATTTCTGTAATTAAATTAGAAATAATTTCACCAAATAGCTCTTCTTTATTTTTGAAAAAAGTATAAATCGTTCCTTTTCCTACATTCGCTAACTTCGCTACTTGATCCATCGTTGTTGCTTTATAACCGAACGCTGAAAAAGACTTTGTTGCAGCTTCAATAATAGAACGTTTTCGATCTATCGCCACATCGTCACCTCCAAAAATGACCAATTGGATAATTTAGTCAATCAGTACATCTTTGATATTACCACACGCTTACATTCTAGACAAGTTCTCTTTTTTATTATTTCCAGTATAAAAAAATTCCAGTCAGTGTATATCATACTGTCCATAGTTTATCAGAAGAAAAGAGAAAAGGAAAAGGTGTTCTTAAGATATACAATTAAACCTTACTTAACAACAACAAATTTCCCTTTTTTCAAATAATCAAATAAAAAAACAAGAAAATCTTTACATTTAATAGTAATATAGAAAATAGACAAGTTTATCAAAATAGTGGAGGCTTTTTCAGTCATGATGCGTGCGCTTCGTTTAAATATAAAGCAAGCTTTTTGTAGTCGTATTTCTTTAATTATTATGTTTAGTGGATTCGTTCTTATTTGTATTTATCACTATTACTATGTCATTCGTTATTTAGGAGACGCAGCGAGTGGACCTATTTCAACAGATATAAAATGGATCGGATTTCGCGACAATGAAATGGATGTTTATTTATTATTAATGCCAGTTATTGCGAGTTTCCCCTTTAGTACAAGTTACAATTCGGATAAGTCAGATGGTTTTAAACCGTTTGTGAGTAAGGGGATTTCTTTATTTCCTTATTCAGTAATGAAATATATCGTTACGTTTTTTTGCGGAGGATTTCTTTATACATTTCCATTCATCTTATCGTTATTATTTTGCAAATTAACCATTCCAGACGGAACACCTACGATTGGTTCAGGCATCATAAATGCTGATGGAATGTTCGCAAACCTATATTTCGATGCGCCTCTCACTTACATTACTGTATATATCGGAATTAATTTTTTATTTGCAGGTTTAATGGCCCTTTTAGGACTTGCTGCATCTGTATGGTCACAAAAGGACTATATGGCAATTCTCTTTCCATTTGCAGTTGCCTCCATTCCTTACGTCCTGCTAAATACAATATTTCCTTCAATAGGCGGAGCACCTATTCATTTATACGATCCGAAACAACCACTGCAGGGCATGTCACCGTATATTTTAACGATGCAATGTGCTTTCTTCCTTCTCGTTAGCTTATTTATGTATATACAAGGAGTAAAGCGGGATAGAAAAAAATATAGAAGAAGACTGCAAAAAAGAGAGCGGTGTAGAAAAGCGTTTCAAGCAATTTCGGACTAAATAATTGAACGAATAAGAGCGTAATTCCCTAAGTTAGCTTAGAGAATTACGCTCTTATTCTCATTTACATTTATCAATCGTATAATCATCTCCCCTTTACGGCGTACCTGCCAATCCCCATAAAATAACGACCGCCGCAAAATAAATCGCTTTAATACCTACAACTAAACATAATAAAACAACTGCATATTTACTTAATTCTCTTCTTGCGCCTATTAGAGTAAAAATGACTGCGAAACTAAATGTTACATAGGACAATGCTGTATGTATTAAGTTATACGTAATATCCAAATTTTGAGTAAGTCCTGTTACCTCCGCTACAAATTGGAGCATGACGATTGTACAAAACAAAATTGCAAGCTGATTCATTAATTTTCCATTTAACCACGCTTGCATCTTTAACCTCCTCATTATAAAAAGCTGAATTTTTAATTAATTTTAACATGATTTTTACAGAAAAAGAACGCTCAGTATATCTCTAAGCGTTCTTTCATGACTATTTAAGAAGCTTTCTTCAAATCAATTTGAGCAAGTACTGGATCGTGGTCACTTACACGTCCATGTTCTTTCATAATGTTTGAGTTTAAGTGTACTGGGTCTACAATTGTGTGTGGTGCGATGTTGTTTGTTACTAAAATATGATCTAACACTTGTGCATTTCCTTCATGAATGTACGTGTAGCGGTTCTCTTTCGGCACTGTGTTTAACATATTTTTTAAGTTTGTTCCTTCTAATGTTTTTAGTGGTTTAGCGAACTCAAAATCGTTCATATCTCCTAACACAACAACTGGTGCATTCGTGTTCTTTTTCTGAATTCCTTGTACGAATTGATTTACTTCTTGCGCTAACTGAATTCGTTTTTCTTCACTCTTTAATACGAGCGGCTGCACTTTTCCAAATGGCGTTGCATCTCCTATTTTTGAGTTTAAGTGATTTGCAACGACAACAACGTTTTGTCCTTGGAACGTAAATTCTGCTGCAAGCGGTTTACGTGTACTTTCAAATAATGGATTTTCGTCTCCAATGCGAACGACATTTTTATCAAGTAACTTCGGTACTGCTGCTAATTTCACGCGTGATGGGTTGTAGAAGAAACCGACGCGAATATTCGCTCCTGGTGCTCCTCCGTCTAGATTATTATTCGGAGCAATTTCTACATACTCATACTTTGGTCCACGAATTTCTAGAACTGCATCAATGATACGTTTTGCGCTTAAAGAAGCATCTGTTGTACCGTCATTAATCGTTCCGTTATTATCTTGCATTTCCTCTACACCGATAATATCTGGCATTTTTAAGTTGTATTTAATAGAATACGCTAACGCTTTTACTTTTTCATCTGTTGTTTCTTTTTTATTCGCCGAGAAGTTTTCAATGTTATATGTAGCAACGGTTAACTTATCAAGACGAGGCTGAATATTCGCGCCTACTTGCTTAAATCCACCTTCCACTACAGATGGTAATTCCGTTATTGGCGCAATGCGGAACGAACCGTAATCATATCCGACTACCCCTGTTATATCTCCAGTGAAAGTATCTCCTACTTTTGCTACATAATCACGAGGGACTTTTACAGAAAGACGCTCTGGATTTAATTGATTTTCATCTAATACAGGTGTGCCATATTTCGTTACGACTTTATTTCCGCCATTTTCTACTGTTACATATAAATTCCCGTTTTTCTGAGGTGCAATAATTTTTGGCGTTGGCATCGTAACGCGCATACCTTCTATACTTTCATAAAAGTCGATTGCATCTTCATTTGGATCAAATAAACCAAATGCATCATTATCGATAATTTGATCAGGAATTTTCACACCGTTTTCTCCAAGTACAATCGGCGCTGGTAAAGCTTGATCTTTTGCGATTACAGCAACGCGGCTCGCTTTAATTTCCGTCGTCGTTAAGTCTGTTTCAAATCGCTCTGCATATCCAGGCCCAACATATTCTTCTACTTCTCCATCAACTTGAATAAGATCTCCTACCGCTACATTCGCATCTTTTTTGTATACGTACATACCTTCTGACGTAGCTGGATCATTATCCGGCTGGTTATCTTCTATATAAAAACCATTTTTATCAAGTGCTGTTACAACGCCTTCCACATTGTATACTTTCTTTCCTTTGTAAGGGGAAAGATGTGATTTTCCTTGAATATCATGAATACGAACTGGTTCATTATTTACGATAATAAATGAAAATGTTGAAATGGCTGAAGAAGTAAGCCCTTCTTTCTCTGCGATTGCTTTAATCACACTATTTTCATTCACTACAATTTGTCCGTTATAACGAACACTCTTATTTGTAGGGTTAGAGCCATCTAACGTATAGTAGATTGTTGCTCCTTCTGTATTCGTTGTTAATGTTACCGCTGTTCCCTTCGCAACTTCTCCACTACCAGGCGAAGCTACTACATCGCTAACACGGTTTTGTCCTTCCCCTTGAAACTTATGAGCTGTTACCGATTTTAAACCTGGGCTACTAAAATATAATTCAAGCGTCCCTGTTAAACTAACTTTCTTCCCGATATTTTCAGGATGATCTTTCACGTTTACTGCCGCTCTCACATCGCCTTTTGGCAACTGAACAGGCATGATTTTGTCTGGATTCGTTTCAGTTGGCGAATCCGCAATTGCTACGTTTGTATCATCAAACTTAGCAGGATCTTTCGTGTATTTAGAAGGACTTTGCGTATATCCAACGATGTATCCTTCCACTGTCCCCTTCGTTTTCCCTTGCTGCTTAAATACTTGAATTGCTTTTTCTACTGACATAGAAGTATTTTCTTCTGCCTGCGCTAAAGTTCCAGTAAATGAAAGCAATAGCAATAATGATAAAAAGACACTTAACAATTTCTTCACAGCCATTTTCCTCTCCCTATTTCATATTTTCTCAGCATTTCTATCATAACAAATGATTCGTTATATAGAATGCTATTTCGACAAGTTTTACAAAAAATTTATTTAATTTACAAGCTTTCAAACTATAATACAAAATAATAATTTTACACCTTCTACGAATGCGACCTATAATAGTAGAGAGAGAAAACAGAAAATATCGAAATTTCATTGGCATGTAAAATGGATTCATTTGAATAGGAGTGATTGGATGGAAGTGCAAACAGAAACATACCGCGCAGCTATGAATGGAACATTAGAACGTCATTTTTCAGATATGATTGCCGTTATACCAACTAGAATTACAATTGAACAGTTAAAACAGCGGCTAGAGACTATCTCTACTAAAGTGGATGAATTAAAAATTGTTTACAGTGATGAGACAAGCCTTATTGTTGAGTTACATATGAATGAAACAATCATACCGTATGAACTGCATATTGATGAAACGAGCGATCCAGAAGAATATAAAATGTACAATAGACAAGATTCTACAATCGTAGATCGTAATTTTGAAGATGCTGCTTATGGCACTGAAATTTTCACTCGTACGCTATTTGTAGGCGATGTGCTGGACTGCTTTTTCCAGCAGTTACAGTTTTTATGGAACCTCGCTCCAGACTTGTTATTTGTAATCGATTCAAGTGCAGCAATGAAAGTAATATCTAGAAGCTATATTGAATATCACGTTGAAAATGAATTATTACCTGACATTCCTGACTTGTACGTTATTCATTCTGTTTATGAAGACGATAAAGAAGGTGAGCCTACGCAATATTGGTTTCATACACATGGCCTTTTAAGAGCAGGCGTAACAGAAATAGAATTAA
The DNA here is from genome assembly GCF_008368785.1 of Bacillus sp. AY3-1. Classification (NCBI taxonomy): domain Bacteria; kingdom Bacillati; phylum Bacillota; class Bacilli; order Caryophanales; family Bacillaceae; genus Bacillus; species Bacillus sp. AY3-1. The sequence goes on from NZ_QORZ01000014.1 coordinate 233,355, forward strand.
TTATTCCAAATCGCATTTCGTCCTATTACGGCATTGGTGATCTCTTTCAAACATTTGCTAATAATGCCGTTGAGAATGGACAAGTCCCTATGAATGAGCCTATCGTGATCGCGCATAGTCAGCAAGGTTCTATCCATACAGTAGCTGTTCCGTGGGAAAAGGGATTATCTTATATTGGGCATAAAACGAGTATGGATCAATTGTCTTCAATCGAGGATGAAGAAGTGAAACTACAACCAATAGATGCACAAAACGTATTCTTAGGCGGGATGGATGACCGAGATGAATACCATCAATCTCCGTCCGTTCTTTTATTCAAATTTAATACTTCAGAAGAATATATTGAAAGTTTTTTCAAAGAACGCGAGGAAGCTACAGGGCTCATGTTCTATAAAACAAATAGTGAAACCGATCGTATGGCTTACAATGCGAAGAATACTTTCGGGTATTTCAGCAATATTTTTCACATTGAACAAGCAAATGAAGATTTTCGTTTCCTCGCTAAGTTTGGTGTTTCCTACGAAGAAGGAAAAAGTGAACATATGTGGTTTGAAATGCAAAACATTACGGAAGATTTCATTCAAGGAATACTCATTAATGAACCATATTTTATAAAAGATATGAGTGAGGGAAATAGTTATCAGTTAGAGTTTGAAAACTTAACAGAATGGGTTATTTATGCGGGAGATTCCGTTATAAAGCCAAATAACTTATATATGTTTATTGGTGAATAAGTAACAAAACGCCTTCAATGTGATTGAAGGCGTTTCTTATATTTTATTGTGCGAGTAATTCCGTCTCCATTACTTTCTCCAAATGAGATAGTACACGCTTTGCGGCTTTCTCACCTTGATCAATACAGTCCGGAAGACCAGAACCGGCGTAAGAACTACCTGCCAAGTATATACCTGGCAACTCTTTCTCCATAAATGTTGTGAGTTTCTTCATTCGCTCGTTATGGCCTACTGTATATTGGGGCATCGCTTCTTTCCAGCGACTTACGACTGTAAACTCAGGATCCTCTGTAATATCCATCGTCTTTCGTAAGTCTTCTAGTACGAGCTGAACGAGTTCCTCTTCTGTTTGTTCTACAACTGCTTCATCACCAGCACGACCGACGTAACAACGAAGAAGCGTTTTTCCTTCTGGCGTTGTATGTGGCCATTTTTTATGTGTCCACGTACATGCTGTAATTGTGTAGTCGCTATTTCGAGATACGACAAACCCTGTGCCGTCAATATCGCGCTGAATGGCTGATTGCGGGAAAGCCATTGCCACATTTGCAACTGATGTAGACGGAATGTTGCGGAAGAAACGAAACTGCTTGTACTGCGCGAACATAGATGGCAATACTTTATGTGAGCTTGCCACTACGACCGCGTCCGCTTCTATTTCTTTTCCGTTACTAAGAGTAATCGTGTAAGCATCACCAAGTTTTGTAACTTTTTCAATGCGAGTTCCCTTTATTATCGTACCTTCATGTATCTTTGCTTCGAGAGATTCTACTATAGATTCTAAACCTGTTTTCACTGTTTGGAAGATTCCCTTTTTCGGTTCAGATTTCTCTTTTTTCGGAGCAAGCGTACGCATACCGAGTGAAATACTGCGATGTTTCTGCTCAATTTGATACATTTGCGGGAATGTTGACATTAAGCTCATTTCATCGATATCACCTGCATAAATACCCGATAGTAATGGTTCTATTAAATTTTCAACCACTTCGTTGCCGAGGCGATGTCTGAAAAACTGCCCGAGTGATTGGTCAGATACTGGCTTTGATCTCGGCATTAACAGATCAAAACCAGCTCTTAGTTTACCAATTGGGGAGAACAGCCTGGAAAATAGAAACGGCGTAATTTGCGTTGGAATTCCCATCATCGATCCGCTCGGCATTTTATGTAACCGATTGTTTACGAGGATAAATGATTGACCGGCCTTATTATTTACAATTTCATCGCCAAGACCTAATTCTCGCGCTAATCTAGCTGCACTTTCCTTTCGTGCTAAGAAAGAATCCGGCCCGCGTTCAATTGTAAATCCATCTTTTCGAACGGTTTGAATTTTCCCGCCAAGTTTACCCGATGCTTCTATCAGCAATGTATCGATCGGCAAGTTGTTGTCATGAATATCTTTTTGTAAGTTATACATTGTTGTTAATCCTGTGATGCCACCGCCGATGATTACAACTTTTTTCCTCAAGCATGCTCCCCCTTTCTTTTTACAATACAGATTCTTTTTTCTTTAATACAACATCTGTTAAGCACTCAATAAATGCGTCCGATGCATTTGGCATTTCTGGACGATAATATTTTGCACCAATTTCATCTGTTACAACTTTACACTCAAAGTCATTGTCATATAAAACTTCTAAATGTTCCGCAACAAATCCAACTGGTGCATATACGAATGAACTGTATCCATACTTTTCGTTTAGTTCTCTCGTTAAATCTTGTACATCTGGACCAATCCAAGGATCTGGCGTGTTTCCTGCACTTTGCCAACCTACTGCATAGTTTGCTACTTCAGCTCCGCGCGCAATATAATCCGCTGTTTCATTTAACTGATCTGGATATGGATCGCCAAGTGCGATAATTTTTTCTGGTAAGCTATGTGCTGATACGATTAATACTGCTTTTTCACGTTCTGCGTCTGACATACCGTTATATATACCTTTCACTGCATCAACCCAGTACTGGATGAATTTCGGTTCTTTATACCAGCTATCAATGCCGTGAATTGTTAAGTTTCCAAGTTTCTCAGCTTCTTCTTGTGCTCGTCCTACATACGATTTCACGCTAAATGTAGAATAGTGTGGCGCAAGAACAAGTGCGATTGCATCTTGTATACCGTCGTTATGCATATCTTTCACTGCATCTTCAATGAAAGGTTCGATATGTTTTAAACCAAGATACATATGGTACTCTACTTCATCTTGTACTTCATTTAAACGCCGTTCTAACTTTTTAGCTTGCTCTAATGTAATAGTAGCTAAAGGAGAAATACCACCAATTGCACGGTAACGCTCTGTTAAATCTTCTAGCATTTCAGGACTTGGCTTTCTTCCTCTGCGAATATGTGTATAGTAACGTTCAATATCTTCTTCTTTATATGGCGTTCCGTATGCCATTACAAGCAAACCAATTTTCTTTTTCATACAGCAATTCTCCTTTACTTCGCTAACTGCCCTTTAGAGTATTCATGAATAAATGTAGTTAAACGTTTTAATGTATCTGGATTTACTTCTGGGAATACACCGTGTCCTAAGTTAAAGATATAACCTGGCTCTTTCATCCCTTGATCTAAAATACCTTTTACATGTTCTTCAATAACAGACCATGGCGCAAGTAAGAATGACGGGTCCATATTACCTTGTACCGCCTTATGAACGCCGCGTGCACGTGCCTCTTCGATTGGTAAGCGCCAATCTAAGCCTACTACATCAAGTGGTAAGTCGTGCCATTCATTTACTAAGTGTGCAGCTCCTACGCCGTGCATAATCATCGGTACACCCATCGGGCGAACTTCTGCAAAAATACGCTCCATTGCCGGTTTAATAAATACGCGGTAATCTGCTACATTTACTGTTCCAACCCAAGAATCGAAAATTTGAACAGCTTTTGCTCCTGCGTTAATTTGCGCTTTTAAATATGTAATAACCATATCTGCTAGCTTATCCATTAAAGCGAACCAAGCTTTCGGCTCTGCATACATAAACGCTTTCGTATTATGATAATTACGAGATGGACCGCCTTCAATCATATAGCTCGCTAATGTAAATGGAGCTCCTGAAAAACCGATTAACGGTACGTCTAACATTTCTGTCGTTAATAAACGAATTGTATCTAATATGTACGGTACGTCATCTTCTGGATTGATTTCCCCTAGTTTTTCTACGTCTTGTAAAGAACGAATTGGATTATCAATAACTGGGCCAATACCTGATTTAATTTCTACATCCACACCAATTGCAGGTAGTGGTGACATAATATCTTTATAAAGAATTGCTGCGTCTACGTTATATTGATCGACTGGCAACTTTGTAACGTAAGCACATAACTCTGGATTATGTGTAATTTCAAATAAAGAATACTTTTCTTTTATCTTTCTATATTCCGGCTGCGAACGACCTGCTTGACGCATATACCATGCTGGTACATAATCAGTACGTTCCCCCCTACATGCTTTTAAAAATGTCTCATTTATAGTTCTTACCAAGACCCTTGCTCCCTTCCTTGCCAATGCTTTTGCTCTAAATACGTTCTATTCCGATTTTTATCTTTTTTTACTATACAGCTTGTAAAAACAAAATGCATAACATTATGTACGTTGTTCATGAAATTGACACAAACATTCGTAAAACCGCTTACTATTTTCACAACATTCTTATTATAGCACAGAGAAAAACTATGGTTTAGCTACTTTTGACTTTTCTCCTTCACGTTTCGTTTGTGTGTTATATGGTACAACGTAAAAACTCGGTTTTGAAAAGATGTTAACGAACTTTTCCTCATATTCTCCAGCACCATTTACAGTGCCTACATGCGTATGAACTCCGTTTTCCACTCTATAAATACGATACATAATTCTTTCATCTGGAAGTGGTGTCCAGCTTAATTTTGCTTTAAATAAACCGAAAGGGCTAAACGCTAATTTCATTTTCACATCTTCAATCTTGCGCAGCCGAATCGGAGCACCGATTGTTTCCACACCTTCTGGTTTCATAAACTGCTCTTTCTGTTCCACATTTGCCTTCGTTAAAATTTTCTTAAACAATTTCGTTGCTGACGCACTTTCTCCTTGCAACTGATGCTCTTTATCCGTACGGTCATAACCAATCCAAACAGCACCTACTAAATTTGGCGTATAGCCAACGAACCACATATCTCTAGCTCCATTATCGTCATTCGGTAAGGAAGTTGTACCTGTTTTCCCAGCTAATGCACCGCTATATATGCCTGCTTTTGCTGTCCCTTCCTTCACAACCCCTTCTAACATTTTTGTCATATACCATGCCGTTTGTTTCGAGAAAATTTTCGTTTCTACTTTTGGCGATTCTCCAATAACTGCGCCGTGTCTATTTAACACTTTATCAATCACGTGCGGCTCAATAATAGCGCCATTTGCTAAAAATGCACGATACATTTTCACAAGATCAAATGTTGAAACACCATTTTTCAGCCCGCCAAGTGCTGTACTTAAACCAGCATCGGCAATATGAACATTTCCTTTCTCTAAATATTGCTTTCCTTCTTCTACCCCTAACTCATTTAATAAAGAAACTGCCGGTACATTTGCTGACTCTAAAATCGCATCGTACATCGTCATTTCTTTCGAATACGCATGGTTATAATTTCGGGGTTCATAGCCTTCAAATGAATTTCTTTCATTCGTCAATAAAGAATACGGATTATACTTTTTCGTTTCGAGTGCTGGTGCATAGACGATAAGTGGTTTTAGCACAGAACCGGGCTGTCTTTTTGCGAAAATACGATTAAAGCCTCTCGGGACGTACTTTCTTCCGCCAATCGCCGCTTTAATTCCGCCCGTACGATTATCCATTAATAAAAAAGCACCTTGCGCCCCCTCTTCTTTACCAGGGAAATTCCTTGCATCTTGAAACTGGTTATACGCTACCTTTTGAATCTTTTCATCCATCGGTACGACAAACGTATATCCTCCGCGCAGTACTTCTTGATGAGACAATCCGTATAAACAAGCTGCTTCATCTATAACCATATCAATATACGGCATATATGCGAGTTCATTCTCGTCTAAGTTTTTATATAAAGCAATTGTCTTTCCTTGATAACGTACACTATCTTCGGCAGTCAAATAGCCTTGTTTATGCATAAGTGACAATACGAGATCACGCCGCTCCTTACTTTTCTCTGGTGAGAAATACGGTGAATATCCGTTTGGCGACTTCGGAAGACCTGCAAGCATTGCGCCCTCTTCCACTGTTAAATCTTCTACATTTTTATTAAAATACAACTTTGCTGCTGCTTGAATACCGTAAGCCCCATGGCCAAAATAAATATGATTCATATACATTTCAAGAATTTGTTGCTTCGTATATTTTTGCTCTAATTGAAGAGAAATTGCGACTTCCTTCAATTTACGCGTAACTGTTTTTTCACGAGTTAAAAAGACGTTTTTCGCTAGTTGCTGCGTAATGGTACTACCGCCCTCTACCTTTTCTCCAGCTAACGTATCTTTATAAAGAGCACGGAATATAGACGGGTAATCAATTCCTTGATGCTCATAAAAACGAGAATCTTCCACCGCAATAAACGCCTGCTGGACATGCTTTGGAATTTGCTCTACTGGTACGAGATCTCTATTTTCTACATATAATTTCGTAATCTCTTTCCCTTTCTGGTCAACGATACGTGATGAAGAGTGGAAAACGAGCTGCTTTTCATCCATCATATAGCCACCAGCTAACACAATAAGTTTATAAAGTACAATCGCTAATACTAGCGTTGCGAATCCACCTAATAAAGTCCACTTTACTTTCTTCATACATCGGCCTTCTTTCCAAATGATGGTACATTTATTATTTGAAAAAGAAGTATCTTTATGTATATAATCTTCGAAGTTTTTTAAGAGAGTTGATATAATAGAAACAAATAATTAAGGGGGCATTAAAATGAAGGCTATTATTTCATACGGAACACCTCTAGAACAAGCACATTTCACTGCAAAAAATAATGAAAAAGATATGTTTTATAAAGAAAATACAGAAGAATCTGTAGAAGGTTCGCTTCAGTATGACGTACTAGACGCTGTTGGAGAATTTAAAGGACAACCTGGCTATATCGTTTGTAACAACATTTCTGTAACAGACGAAGGTCGCCCAGTATTTGAAAACCGATTTAAAAACCGAGCAGGCCTTATTGAAAACGAACCCGGCTTCCAAGCAATCCGCGTTCTACGCCCATTAAGTAACGATACATATGTCATCTTAACGATGTGGGAAACAGAGCAAAACTTTAAAGATTGGACAGAATCACGTTCATTCGAAAACGCTCATAAAAAACGCCCTGCACAAGCAGAAGGACAAGCTCCGGCTCAGGCGCATCCACATGCGGAACAGCAGAAAAGTATTTTCTCTCGTCCGTCATTTGTGACTACTTTTGATGTGTTAGTTTAATTTTGGGTTCGGAGTTTGAAGACCGCGGTATGTGAAATTATATCAACGATTTTCCAAATATATCTATCATATCTTTGAATATATCAACGATTTTTTCAATATATCGACGATTCGACAAAGAATATCGACTTATCGACAAATGACGACATAAAAAAGGAAACACCGTTACGCACCGATGTTTCCTTTTTCTTTATACCAATTATATATGCGAAGCGCGTCTTCTTTTCGCATGTGCTTCACTTCATATCTATGCCCCGCCACTGATACGACAGCTGTACATAGCTCGTCTTTCTTTTGAAAATACGATTGATTGTATCCTACTGCTTGAACATGCCTTCTTCGCATGATTCCTGTATATTTTGCTAGGCCTCGGTATACCATGACTAACTGATTGTCTCGTATCATATATCCACCACTTTTATACCGGGCATATGCAAGTAACGTAAATATGATAAATAGTGGTATTAAAGTGAATAACGCCATATCTTGCTTAAAATATATACTCGCACCGACGATCGGCACAGCGAGTATGGCACTTGTAATCCAGCCCATTATTACGTAACGACGTAATGCGGCCTTCGGTAAATGAACGATTTCCTCTTCCGTTTCATACGGCAACTGCAAATATGTAAGTAACTGCTGGACATCTTTTTTCTTCATAAAAGGATGTAACATCACTTCATGCCCTGCTGCTTCTATACTTTGAATAACTTCCACTTCGACAGAGCAATAACCGAAAGGCTCGCGGAGAATTCCTTCTTTCACCGTAATTGCTTGAATGCGATGTAATTTTAAAACAAACTCTTTCTTATCAAATAACCCTTGCACGATGCGAACTTCATTTCCGTTTCGCTCTATTTTAAAGTTCGCATATTTTAACGCATAGCCAGCTGTCGAAACGACCCACGAAACCGCCATTAAAATCGCGGCCATAACGATTAATTCATATACACCGTTATCCATCACATACGCTTCCACTTTATTTATGATCCATTCTGGAAGAAATTGATTAAACTCTGTGTAAATAAGAAGTAATCCAGAAAACACTAATCCGAATCTACCAGACGTAATGGAAGCTGCTAAAATCTCTTTCATCGTTAACTGATAAATCGTCTTACTTTCTTCTGCCATGGGTACTTCTTCACTCGCAGCGCTTCTTTTTTTATTTAATAAGGCAATTAGTTCCTTCGCTTCATCTTCTTTAATGCCAGCTAACATCACTTCTGGCTCACTACCGCCGCCTGCTACTTCTATATTTAATTTCGTCAGTCCGAGCACTTGATAAATGATGTTAGAAGACGTACTAATATTTTGCACACGTTCTTTATTTAAGTAACTTTCCTTCTTAACGAACACACCGTGCTTAATATGTAAAATATTATTCTCAATCCAGTACACTTTGAAATACCATTTTATAGCTGAGAAAATTGCCATAATAAATAATATGGCCAAAAGAACAAGATGAAAGAAATACCAGGGTTCTACTTGACCATCTGATCGAAATAAAACAAGAAAAATAAAAGGCAATAAACCTGCAATTCGAATACCTAATAATATCGTGATCGGATGTTGCCTCTTATACATCCTCATCACTCACTTTCGCAAGTTCTCCAATTTGTCTTTTCAGCTGCTCTGCTTCTTCTTTCGTTAAGCCTGGAATACTATGAGAAGTTGCCGCTGTTGAAATATGTAATTCTGCTAAATTATACTTTCTCATAATTGGGCCCTGTTCAATCGTTACGTGCTGCACACGCATCATCGGAATAAGTACGCGTTTTACAACGAACATTCCCTTTTGAATCTCAATCTCTTCTTCATTTAATCTGTAACTATAATAACGTTGACGTAAATTTGGAAACACAAAATAATCAAGCGGGATAAATGTAATAGCTCCTGTTACTAACAAGCCAAACAACCAGCCCCACCAGTTAAAATTGACCATAAAAAAGAAATACGCAATTACGACTGCTAGTATAACTGCCGCCCCAATTAAAGCGTGGATTCGCCACACTTTCAGCATATTAGAATGAATCTCCCTTTCTAACGGCTGCATCTCATCACTCCAATTATATGAATTTATTAATTATATATTAGTTGGTATATACATATTTGTAAAATTACCCCACGTTAACGAGCAGTAAAACTCCCAAAAAATTTCAGCTGGAGCAAAGAAGTTAGGTGGGCGATCAACTGTCCGTTAACGTCCGATTGGTTCAACTAATAATCAGTGGGGATGGATCTCCCACTGATTAAAGTTTCACTTTATAGTTTTTCTACATCGTATCCATTACTTCTTTAAAATTCCCTTCATTAATCGAATACACTTGAAACTGAATGTAGTCTATTTCATTCGTATCTGGTTTAGCAAATGGCAAAATGTTAAATCTCGCCGCTGATCTTCCTAACATATCTACAATCATTAAAGAAACGTCAATATATTCGAAGTCTATACAGAATACTACTGCTTCTCCCGTAAATTCATAATCTTTAATCGCATCATAGGACTTATTCGCACTAATGAGCATCACTTTTAATAGTTGGTTCAAATTTTCTGGTTTAAAATTAATCATATATACAGCTCCTTTTTTCAACAAAACACTACAAAAATAGTGTAATCTTATACTTTCATAGCTTCACACATCAATTATATTAAAAATAAAGCTAGTTTTTTATATATTTTTTGATATAATTACATACGGGAAACGGGAAGAATTTTGTCTTCCCTTGTGTTTTTATTTGCATCTAGTACTTTTGCTAGATGCTTTTTTTATGCTAAAAAAGGTACCCTCATATACTTTGAGGATACCTTTTCCATCAATTTAGTGCACTTCAACGATTGTACCATCTTCGAATACTTTATATACACCAGTAAATCCTGGTCCACCTGCACCTTCTATTTTATATGTCGTATGCACTCTTATTTGATAATATTTCTTTCCATTCTCTACTTGCGTATTCTCTAGCGTGTAATTATAGTCTTCTTTATATTCATTTTTGATATATTCTTTCGCTTTCTCAAAAGTAAATGCATTTTGATTCTTTCCTGTTTCTACTTTTTGGTTCTTTTCTGCTTCTACCTTTTGATTCTTTTCTGTCTCAGTTTTTTGGTTCTTTTCTGTTACTACCTTCTGATTCTTTTCTGTCTCAGTTTTTTCGTTCTTTTCTGTTGCTACCTTTTGATTTTTTTCTGCCTCAGTTTTTTGAGTCTTTTCTGTTGCTACCTTTTGATTCGTTACTGCATTTGTTTTTTGTGCCTTCGCAGCTTCATTCTTTGCAGTTTTTTCTTCTTCATTCATTTTAGTAACTAACCCTACCGCTTTTTTATTATATTCTTCAAGGTTTTTGTTATCTTTTGTTTCTGCAACTAGCTTATTTAAGATTTCTTTCGCTTCTGCGTAATTTTTCTTACTTATTAACTCTTCACTTTTCGTCAGTTGCTCATTATACTTCTTGTTTTGCTCTAAGATGGCTAGTAATGCTGTGCGTTCTTCCTTTGCCTGTTTTACAAGCGTAGCATTTCCATTCTTCATGTTCTCTACTTTTTCAAATGACTTGATTGATTCTTCTACCTTTGTTTCTTCTTTTAACTTCACTGCTTCAATCATTACTTTCGTTTGTTCTACAAGCATCTTTGCATCTGAATCGTCTTTTTTCTCATCTAGCGCTTTTTCAAATGATGATAAGGCATTTTTATATTCTTTATTCGTTAACGCGCTCTTCCCTTCATCCATTGCTTTGTCGAAATTCCCATTACTACATCCAGCTAACATTAAAAACGTAAGTCCCATTACCATTAATAACTTTTTCATTTTTTCTCCTCCTATATATCCCTAAAACAATAAAGTGAAACTTTAATCAGTGGGGGGTTTTGTTCCTCCCCACTGATTATTAGTTGAACCAATCGGGCTTTTACGAGCAGTTGATCCTCACCTAAATTCTTTGCTTTCGCTGAATTTTGAGGTGGAGGTCTTACTGCTCGTTAATGCGGGGTAACAGCATATGTATAAAAGTCTGTGTAGTAATTAGACTGAAAATAAAGATGTACTTTGTGTGTGGGAAAGGAAGTACATTTCATTTACTATCATTACTTAAAACTCCTAAATAGTTGGTTTTCTTCTTTTAAGACAGAAAGGAATTTTAATAATGTGCATAAAGCTCTCACCAGGCTCTTTACTACACACACTCTTATACACATAGAAAAACTATTTTTAGGTTGCTATTTTTTTAGCTTTACATATTTTCGTAACATAAAGAAAAACAAAAGAAAACAAACCGTAACATAAGTTACCGTTTGTAACTTTTCTGTAACACAAATGTAACATAAGGTTTTTAAATATACAATAGTTTTTTTTACATTATTTTCCCCTATCTACATTTTAAGGTGTTAATACAGTGCTAAAACGAGTTTCATCTCCCACCTGCTATTGGACTATCACCCTTTGAATACTTTAGGAAAAAGCCCTCTTTCTTAAAGTACTCAAATTAATTACATAGATAACTCTTTTTTCACCCAAACATTACGAAGGCCTTTAACCTTTTATTTTCACATTAAATATATATAGCTATTTTTTGATATGACCATATCAAGAAAATAGGACGAACTTTTTCTTCCTTTTTGTTTCTATTTGCATCGAGTTCTTTTGCTAAATGTTTTTTATGCCAAATAAAAAAGGTATCCTCCAATACTTTGAGGATACCTTTTCATTTTTATTATCTCTGCTGTTTTCTACCTAATACGAGCAATCCAAAACTCATCATGATAAGAAGTGCTCCCATATATGGTTCCACAGGCATTTTCTGTCCTGTTTTCGGTAATTCTTTTTCAGGCTTCTCTGGATTCATTGTTCCAGGCTTCTCTGGATCCGTTGTTCCAGGCTTCTCTGGATCCGTCGTTTCTGGTTTCTCTGGATCCGTCGTTTCTGGTTTTTCTGGATCCGTCGTTTCTGGTTTCTCTGGTCCTGGTGGTGCTAAAGAAGTCAATTTGTTTAATACTTCTAATTGAACTGGACTTATCATTCCTTTTGTAATTTCAAATGGAATTGGATTAGTTAACTTTTCATAACCCTTTGGTGCTTCTACTTCTACAAGTGTGTAGTGACCTACAGATAAGCCTGAGACTTTCGCTTTTCCTTCTTTATCTGTTGTTACTTTCGTTACTACTTTGCCTTTTTCGTCATGAACTTCAAACACTGCCCCTGATAATACATTCTTACTTTCAGCAGCCATTTTTGTAATTTCTACTGAACCTTTGTCTAACTGTTCATTCTCTACTTTTAGTAATAAAACTTCTGTCATACCTTTTTTAATTTCGAATGATACTGATTCTGTTAGTTTTTTGTAACCTGGTAAACTTTCCGTTTCTACTAATTTGTATTTTCCTACTGATAGATCTGAAACTTTCGCTTTTCCTTCTTTATCTGTTGTTACTTTCGTTACTACTTTGCCTTGCTCATCTTGCACTTCAAAGACTACGCCTTCTAATGCTTTCTGACTGTCTTTATCCACTTTTGTAACTTCTACATTACCTTTGTCTACCAATTCATTCTCTATTTTCAATGATAAGACTTTCGTCATACCTTTTGTAATTTCAAATAATACTGGTTTTTCTAGCTTTTTATAACCTGGTAAACTTTCTACCTCTACTAATTTGTAACTTCCTACAGATAGATCTGAAACGTTTGCTTTTCCTTCTTTATCTGTTGTTACTTTCGTTACTACTTTTCCTTTTTCATCTTGCACTTCAAAGACTACGCCTTCTAATGCTTTTTGACTGTCTTTATCCACTTTTGTAACTTCTACATTACCCTTGTCTAACATTTCATTTTCGACTGTTAAAGCAAGAGATTTTGTCATGCCTTTTTCAATTTGGAAAGTAATCGGATCTACTAATTGCTTATATCCTTTTGGTGCTTTCACCTCTACTAGCTTATATGTTCCAACTGATAAATTAGTAACTTTTGATTTTCCTTTTTTATCTGTCGTTATTTTAGCAACTACTTGTCCTGCTTCATCTTGAATATCAAATACTGCATCAGCTAAAGCATCTTTATTTTCTTTGTCTACTTTTGTAATTTCTACATTTCCTGTATCCACTAATTCATTTTCGACTGTTAATTGTAATGCTGTAACTCTACCTTTTTCAATTTCGAATAAAATTGGTTTTTCTAGTGGTTTGTATCCGGCTGGTGTTTCTACCTCCACCAACTCATACTTTCCAATAGATAAATCTGAAACGTTTGCCTTTCCATCTTTATCCGTTTTTACTTTTGTTACTACTTTCCCTTTTGAATCACGTACTTCAAATACAATACCTTCTAATGGTGCTTTACTATCTTTGTCTATTTTTGTGATTTCAACATTCCCCGTATCCACCATTTCGTTTTCTACAGTGAACGCTAGAGATTTTGTCATACCTTTTTTAATTTCAAATGGTACCGGCTTTTCTAATTTTTTGTATCCTGGTAAGCTCTCTATTTCTACCAGCTTGTACTTTCCTACAGATAAGTCTGAAACGTTTGCTTTTCCTTCCTTATCTGTTGTTACTTTTGTTACTACTTTGCCAGTTTCGTCTTGAACTTCGAAGACTACACCTGCTAACGATACCTTATTATCTTTATCTATCTTCGTTATCTCTACATTTCCCGTATCTACCATTTCATTTTCTATTTTTAATGATAGAACTTCTGTCATACCTTTTGTAATTTCAAATGATACTGGTTCTGCTAACTTTTTGTAACCTGGTAAGCTTTCTTTCTCTACTAATTTGTACTTTCCTGCAGATAAATCAGCAATTTTTGCTTTTCCATCTTTATCTGTCGTTACTTCTGTTACTACTTTGCCTTGCTCATCTTGTACTTCGAAGACTACGCCTTCTAATACTTTTTGACTGTCTTTATCTACTTTTGTAATTTCTACAGATCCTTTATCTAACTGTTCATTCTCTACTTTCAATGATAGGACTTCCGTCATACCTTTTTTAATTTCGAATGACACTGGTTCTGTTAACTTCTTGTAACCTGGTAAGCTTTCTTTCTCTACTAATTTATACTTACCTACTGATAAATCTGAAATTGTTGCTTTTCCATCTTTATCTGTCGTTACTTTCGTTACTACTTTATCTTTTTCATCTTGCACTTCGAAGGTTACGCCTGCCAATACTGCGCCACTTTCTTTGTCCACTTTTGTAATTTCTACTGAACCTTTATCTAACAGTTCGTTCTCTACTTTCAATGATAAAACTTTCGTCATACCTTTTTTGATTTCGAACGATACTGGTTTCGCTAGTTTTTTATATCCTGGTAAGCTTTCTACCTCTACTAGCTTATATTTCCCTACTGATAAATCTGAAATTGTTGCTTTTCCATCTTTATCTGTTGTTACTTTTGTTACTACTTTATCTTTTTCGTCTTGCACTTCGAAGGCTACGCCCGCTAATACTGCGCCACTTTCTTTGTCCACTTTTGTAATTTCTACTGAACCTTTGTCTAACTGCTCATTCTCTACTTTTATTGATAAGACTTTCGTCATACCTTTTTTAATTTCGAATGATACTGGTTCTGTTAATTTTTTGTATCCTGGTAAGCTTTCTTTCTCTACTAATTTGTACTTGCCTACAGATAAGTCTGAGATTTTTGCTTTTCCTTCTTTATCTGTTTTTACTTCTGTTACTACTTTTCCTTGCTCATCTTGTACTTCGAAGACTACGCCTTCTAATACTTTTTGACTGTCTTTATCTACTTTTGTAATTTCCACTGAACCTTTATCTAACTGTTCGTTCTCTACTTTCAATGATAGGACTTCTGTCATACCTTTTTTAATTTCGAACGATACTGGTTCTGTTAGTTTTTTATAGCCTGGTAAGCTTTCTTTCTCTACTAATTTGTACTTGCCTACAGATAAGTCTGAGATTTTTGCTTTTCCTTCTTTATCTGTCGTTACTTCTGTTACTACTTTTCCTTGCTCATCTTGTACTTCGAAGACTACGCCTTCTAATACTTTTTGACTGTCTTTATCTACTTTTGTAATTTCTACTGAACCTTTATCTAACTTTTCGTTCTCTACTTTCAATGCTAGGACTTCTGTCATACCTTTTTTAATTTCGAACGATACTGGTTTCGCTAGTTTTTTGTATCCTGGTAAGCTTTCTACCTCTACTAGCTTATATTTCCCTACTGATAAATCTGAAATTGTTGCTTTTCCATCTTTATCTGTTGTTACTTTTGTTACTACTTTATCTTTTTCATCTTGCACTTCGAAGGTTACGCCCGCTAATACTGCGCCACTTTCTTTGTCCACTTTTTTAATTTCTACTGAACCTTTATCTACTAGTTCGTTTTCTACTTTTAGTGATAAGACTTTCGTCATACCTTTTTTAATTTCGAACGATACTGGCTCTGTTAGTTTTTTGTATCCCGGTAAGCCTGCTTTTTCTACTAATTTGTACTTGCCTACAGATAAGTCTGAGACTTTTGCTTTTCCATCTTTATCTGTCGTTACTTCTGTTACTACTTTGCCTGCTTCATCTTGTACTTCAAAGACTACGCTCGCTAATGCTTTTTGGCCTTCTTTATCTACTTTTGTAATTTCTACATTACCCTTGTCTAACATTTCGTTTTCTACTGTTAAAGCAAGAGATTTTGTCATACCTTTTTCAATTTGGAAAGTAATAGGATCTACTAATTGCTTATATCCTTTTGGTGCATTTACCTCTACCAACTTGTATGTGCCAACTGATAAATTAGTAACCTGTGCGTGCCCTTCTTTATCTGTCGTTATTTTAGCGACTACTTGTCCTGCTTCATCTTGAATCTCAAATACGACATCAGCTAAAGCATCTTTATTTTCTTTGTCTACTTTTGTAATTTCTACATTTCCTGTATCCACTAATTCATTTTCGACTGTTAATTGTAATGCTGTAACTCTACCTTTTTCAATTTCGAATAAAATTGGTTTTTCTAGTGGTTTGTATCCGGCTGGTGTTTCTACCTCCACCAACTCATACTTTCCAATAGATAAATCTGAAACATTTGCTTTTCCATCTTTATCTGTTGTTACTTTAGTAACTACTTTCCCTTTTGAATCACGTACTTCAAACACAACACCTTCTAATGGTGCTTTACTATCTTTGTCTATTTTCGTGATTTCAACATTCCCCGTATCCACCATTTCGTTTTCTACAGTAAATGTTAAAGACTTCGTCATACCTTTTTTAATTTCAAATGATACTGGTTTTTCTAACTTTTTATAACCAGGTAAACTTTCTACCTCTACTAATTCATACTTTCCTACAGGTAAATCTGAAACATTTGCTTTTCCATCTTTATCTGTCGTTACTTTTTTCACCTCATTGCCCTTTTCATCTTGGACAACAAACGTTACTCCCGCTAACGGTGCCTTATTATCTTTATCTATCTTTGTGATCTCTACATTTCCCGTATCTACCATTTCATTTTCTATTTTTAATGATAGTACCTCGATCATGCCTTTTTTGATTTCAAATGATACTGGCTCTGTTAGTTTCTTATAGCCTGGTAAACTTTCTTTCTCTACTAATTTGTACTTTCCTACAGGTAAATCTGCAACTTTTGCTTTTCCATTTTTATCTGTTGTTAATTCCTTTACTACTGTTCCAGCTTCATCTTGCACTTCGAAGACTACACCTTCTAATGCTTTTTGGCTGTCTTTATCTACTTTTATAATTTCTAATGAGCCTTTATCTAACTGCTCATTTTCTACTTTCAGTGATAAGACTTCTGTCATACCTTTTTTAATTTCGAATGATACTGGCTCTGTTAATTTTTTGTAACCTGGTAAGCTTTCCGTCTCTACTAATTTGTATTTTCCTACTGATAAGTCTGAGACATTCGCTTTTCCATCTTTATCTGTCGTTACTTTTTTTACCACTTTTCCTTTTTCATCTTGCACTTCGAAGACTACGCCTGCTAGTGCTTTTTGGCTGTCTTTATCTACTTTTGTAATTTCTAATGAGCCTTTGTCTAACTGCTCATTTTCTACTTTCAATGATAAAACTTCTGTCATACCTTTTTTAATTTCAAATGATACTGATTCTGTTAGTTTCTTGTAACCTGGTAAGCTTTTCGTCTCTACTAATTTGTACTTTCCTACTGATAGATCTGAAACGTTTGCTTTTCCATCTTTATCTGTTACTACTTTTCTTACCACTTTATCTTTCTCATCTTGGACTTCAAATTCGACACCCGCTAATACTGCGCCGCTTTCTTTGTCCACTTTTGTAATTTCTACATTACCTTTGTCTACCATTGCATTTTCTACTGTTATTGGGAATATGCCGTCCCCTGTTACATTTACTTCGAACTCTTTTTCTTTTAATTGGTATCCTTCGGGCGCTTTCGTTTCTTTTAAAATATATTTTCCTGGTGCTAACGGTTTAGAAATTGCCTTACCGTCTTTATCTGTAATAATATGCTCAACTACTACACCGTCTTTTACTATATCAAACTCTGCATTTGCTAACGCTTTACCACCATTTTCCGAATCAATTTTCTTTAATTCAATTTGACCCTTTTGCATGGTATTTTTAATTTCAATTGTTTTTGTTTCTCCAGCTTGAAGCGTAACCTCTACCGGACTTGTTAATTTTTGATATCCCTCAGGTGCTACTTTTTCATAAACTTTATACGTCCCAGGAGTTAAAGTTTGAGGTGCTGAAAAACCTTTTTCGCCTGTTTTCAGTACTGCAACAACCTTATCCTCACTATCTCGAACTTCAAATTCGGCACCTGTTAACTCTTTAGTCGGATCCTCAGCATCTATTTTATGAATAGCTACTGTACCGTCTTTTGGAGGTTCAGGCGGCGTAACCGTTACTTCATTTGATGTTAATTTCTTATCATCAAAATGTAATTCTGCTTTATTAGGAATCTTCTTATCTACGTAAGAAGATAAGTCTGCATCAGCTTTAATTTTCGCCTTAATATTCAAGTTAATTATCTGGTCTTCATATGACTTATAGTCAAAACTCTCACCGAACGTAAATGTTACTTCACTTTTTTGTTTATCTATCTTTAGTGTTCCTTTAGAAGTAATATCTTGGCCATTTTGATCATACACTTTTGCCTCTAATACTTCTAATACATCTTCTAAATCATCACTAATTACCATAGATGTGTATTTAGGAGGATCGTTTGGTATATGTGTACCAACTTGATATTGAATAGGTTGATCCATTTGCGCTAACTGCTGATTCTCTACAAGCTTACCACTCTCATCAACTATATTCTTTTCAATACTAGGTGGATGATCGTCGCCTGAACCAGTTCCTCCCCCACCACTTACGAATACTTCTCCTACTTTTTCTTCAGTTTTAATATTTTTGCCTTCTAATTTCACTGTATTTTTATGAGGCTTTGCAGCAGGATTAGTAATCTTTGTTTTATATCTTAAAATATAACCTTTTGAACTGTCTGGAAATTCAATTGTAAATCCAGTTTTCGTTGCATTGATTTTAATTTTAGATAAATCTGCTGGCTTAATATTTGTTGGTGCATAGCCATCTTCAAATACAGCCTCTTCTAATACTAAGCTATCTGTAATTAATTCATGCCCAGGTCCTAATGTGTCTGTTAATTTAAGATCTTGCATTTCTGTTCCAGTTGCATTTACATATACAAGCCAATCAGCAATGGATGGATCTTCTTGATTATAAGAACCCCATTTCAATAGATTATCTGTATTGGGCTGCGGCTGCGGTCTCTCTGTCGTATTACTTACACTTACTTCTTTATTTACGATTTGACCATCAACGTTAAATTCTAATGGAATTTCTTTGACACCATCATATGCTTCTAGCCCAAAGTAGAATTCTACGAATAAAGAACCTTTAACGTTATTCTTTCCTTCTACGTAATCACCCATAGTACATGTCAATAGACCTTTTTTCATCTCACATGTACCAACTGTTTTTCCTTCAGCATCTTTTAAAGGAAAACTCATATTCATAAGATCTTTTCGAAATTCTTTTGGCATATCAATTGTGAATTGATCTCCACTTTTTATTTTTTCTTTAGCTGACCACTTCACTTCTACTTTCATGCCATCTGAGGCTTGATATGGTTCAGACGTTGTACCATCAGTACGGGAGATATTAATCTCGTCCACTGGATTTTTTATCACAGCGGCTTGAATAACTGGAGCCCACACATTTAGCACTGAAAATAATACTAGAAAAACTAATGAAACCATCGAAATATGCCTCTTAGTACTTTTCATTTGCATAATTCCCTCCTATTTTTTATATTTATATAACAAAAAAAGACCGTCCGGTTGCATCAAAAATGTGCAACCAGACGATCTTAGTAACCAATATGTATTACCGTAGACTCTAAGCTTTGCGGCCTATCCTTTCGAATAGTGTGCTAAAAATATTTTTTATTCTTTTTTTGTTTCATTTTCCTCTTAAACCAAATATTACTATACCGTCTGGACGGTTATAATTCAATACTCTATGAAATTGTTCTATTTTTCTAATAAAAAAAACAATTCACCAGTGCATTAAATAAGCAATGGTGAATTGTTTTACATTATATAGTTCGTATATTCTATTTATATGAATTAAAAATAAGAGCTTGAATCACTTTTTCTCTTAATTCGGGGCTTAGTCTTCCAACCCCTAAATATTCCGAATACCATAATCCATCTGCCGCTAATCTAATAATTGTGGCACAAACTGAATCTATCTCATCATTTTCTATTTTATTTTGCAGTTGCTGAAATGATTGTTTTAACGGTTCAAGTAATTCAGGCTTTAGCATTAATGCTGCCATCATACTACTACCCAGCTCTTCTACTCTTCCCTCATTACTTAATCTTTCCTCTACAAAAGAACGTACCCACCTTCCTTTCTTCTCTAAGTCCTCCGCTACTTTATTGTGAATAGCGTCTTGATACTCCTCCGTCCCTTTGAGTATCATGCCCTCTATTAAAGCTTCTTTAGTTGAAAAGTGATACAACAATCCACCTTTACTTATCCCCGCCTCTTTTGCTACCGCTTCTAAGGTTAACTTAGCAACCCCTTTACATTGCACAATTTGAGAAGCGGCCGCTAAAATTTTTTGCCTTGTTATACTTATACTCATTCCTTTTTAAAACCCCCATTTCTACTAAATTTATATAAATACGTATCTTATTTTTAATATCGCTGAGTAATAATAAATATTTTCTTTATACAAAAAAGGCTTCATTACCTTTGAATTGTTCGTTGCTTCTTCTATTAAAAATTTCCATATCATTCAATATGATAACATCAAACAATCACGATTGACTATACATCTATACAATTATATTCGTTGAAAATATATCCATAAACACAAAATGCATACAAATTGATTATCCTTATATATTTATATCTATAATTTAAAGAGGTTTATATGTTCATAAAAATAAAGTGAACTTTTATAAGGATGATTCCATTAGAAAAATTTTCTCTTAGTTATTTAATATGCTTATTAGTTTTCTCTATAACAGTGAATTTTTTACCATATGCACGCACTCCAAATTATACGGATTCATGGGGACCAATTTGGGTACCTATTATTACCGTTTCAATTCTTGGAAGCATTCCTGTTCTTATCGGTTGTTTATTAGGTGAATTTTGTTATAGAAAAATAAAAGGAAGTCACGAATTAAAAATTGGAATCCCTTTATTTATATTGTTAGGTATTTCTTACAATCATTTACTCTTTATGTGGTTTAACAAAAGAGATTTTCTATCCTTTTATTTAGAAGCTTTTCTGGATACTGGCCTTCCTATTACTATATCATCTTTAATCTTTTATCTTATAAGACGACGTTAATTCTTTCATCATTGCATAAAAAAATGTTATTACTCCGGTTACATCGAGTAATAACATTTTTATTTAAAGCTATTTAACAAACTTGCTTCCAACTAGCATCCTTCACATCTTCACTAGTCGGCTTTCTAACTGATCCAACAAAACATTCCTCGCAAGCACCAAATGCAATGAAGTTTTTCTGTGCTTGTCTTAACGAAACTTCATTCGCTCCACCTGAATTTTGAGGTGGGAGTTTTACTGCCCGTTAATGCGGGATAAAAAAATAACCCTCTATGGTAAAACATAGAGGGAAGAATTTCTATATAAAAACCTATACCTTATCCTGAAGTGAACCCGAAAACAGAACACATATCAAAACACCTAAACCGTCTGTTCCCTATATTCTTTAGGGGACAAGTGGTTTAGGTGGTTTATTAGAAGGTAGTACCTTCTTTTTTATAATATTCTTTTGAAATCTCTTCATAAAATGCAGCTGATGTCGTGTAGAAATAAGGTACTAACCATAAGAAACCGATTCCTACAGTAAGAATACTTAAAATGAACCAACCTAAGAAACTTAAGCATAGTAAAAAGTAATCCATTTTATGTCCATTCATCATACGACGGCTTTCAGTAATCGCTTGATTCGCTGTATATTCTGGATGATCATTCAAAATAAAATATGTCATAGAATAAGAAAATGATTTAATAATACCTGGAATAATAAGAAGTAATGTCCATAGAACCAAGTACACATTCATTAGTAAATATGTTAAAAACGATTTCATAAACTTACTTCCATCGTTAAACCATCTAAATATATGACCAATACGAGCATTAGTCCCGCGAATTACATTTAAAACAAAATAAGAAGCACCTACTGTTAACGGGCCGATAATAAACATTGCAATAATAGTTACTGTAAGTGACTCATTTGCTTCTTCCCACCCCCAAAATATCGAGAAAATACCTGTAGTTAGAATTTCAACAGCTCCAATAAGGATTCCGACTAATAAGGTTGCCCCTACCGCTAATCCCCATTTTCCTTTTAATGCATCAAGTGATTCTCTTTTTAACTGACTTATCATATATAGCCTCCTAATACTTTTTCTATATTAGTATACCATTTATATCAAAAATTCCACAGATTTTCCTGAAATAGAAGCATACTACCTTTTTTGGTATGTATTGATATATGTGCGCTGTAGCTTTACTAATATATGAATTAAGTCACTCATTTTCCTATAATAAAAAAAGCCTGCCTTTCATGAAGTGAACCCGAATAGT